>DBFEBE010000121.1:0-5245 GCA_048318985.1 Collinsella sp. | reverse complement strand
CAGCTCCCGACGACGGGCGACCCCGCAGCGATGGCCGCGGCGGTCGGGTCGACGGGCTTAGCGGCCCTCGCTGCCGCGTTCCTCGACCGCATGCGTCGTCGTAAGTAGCGTCAGGCCGGCATAGCCCGTTCGCTTCCAGCCGGGCGGGGTGCACATGGATTGCGCCTCGCCCGGCTTTTGTCTCTTTCGTTCGCCGCGCGGCCTTTCGCTTGTATGCGCAGCGTCTATGAACAGGGCTTTCTCCTGAAGGCTGTGCGGTATGGCGTCGGCGGGAAATGCTCCTTCACCCATCGTCCGCTCCGCTAAGATTGAAGGCATATCGCGCCCGTCGCGGCTGTCGGCCCCCGGCAGCAGCCCGGCTTCGGGCGTACACCGACCGAAAGGACCCCTCATGCCGCGCATCGCACACAAGGTCCTCGCCATAGCCGTCCTCGTCGCCGCATGCATGCTGGCGGGATGCTCGGGCGGTATGCCCGAGCTCGATCATGCCGCCAAGGTGGGAAGCATGACGGCCATGGTCCCCAGCTCCTACGCGGGGGACGCCATCGAGGACGACCTCACCTACACCGACCCGCACGACTCGGACCGCTATATCTCGATCGTCTTCGACGGCGATTCCGACGAGTCCGTCGAGCAGATCGAGGAGCGCGAGCTGTTCCTGTGGTCCTCCGAGTTCGATGGGGGAGACGGTGAGCTCGAGCCGGACATGATCGATTTCGGCGAGCTCGACGGCCGCGAGTACGAGGCGGTCCAGGCCACGTGCGACGACGAGCCCGCGGCGATCGGCGACGAGACCCTGCGCTTCGTCTTCATCTCCGCCCCCGAGGGCGCTTACACGGTGACGATCGTGAACGACGACGTGGACATCGCTGATTTTATCGGGGCGCTTTCCTTCGAGTAGATACGTGCACGGGGTCGCTGCGGCGCGCGGGCGAATGCTCTCTCGCCGCCGTGTTCGCTGACGGTGCCTACTGCGTGAGGTGGCGTTCGACCGTCTCGCGCCCGAAGCCGCTGATGCGGTAGGAGGTCTCCAGTTCGCCGCGCTCGTCGATGCAGTGTCCCGCCTCATCGAGCAGTCCGTTTTCCCGGGCCGTGGCAAGCGCTTCCTCCATGGCGCGCGGGCCCAGCCGCCTACGACCCGCGTATGCGCCCGAGAGGGCTGCCGCCACGTCGCGCGCGGTGTGGGCCGCGCCGTCCATGAAGTGCAGCATGACCGCGTAGTACAGGGGGATGCGCCGCGCGCCCGCCCGCCCGTCGGGTTCGGGGCGAGCGGGCATCGCGCCCGGGTTCTCGCCGTGCTGTTCTTTCTTGCCGCTCGACGCGTATCTGCTCGGCGATGGACCCTCGGCGCGTGCGCATCCTGCGCCGCCCGGTGCTCCGTCGTCCCCGTGCCGCGTGCCGGTATCCGCTTTTTCTGCCGCACGTGCGAATCTCTCGCCTTCGTCTGATTCCGGACGGGCTTTTGCCCCGTCTTCCGCCGTGCCGGCCCGCTCGCGGGGCTTCGCGGCGATAACGAAGATCCCGGCGACCATGACGGCGGCCCCGATCCATTGCGCAGCGGACAGCGGGGGATAGCTCGCGCTCATGCCGCCGATCCCCAGCACGCCCATGATGATCCAGATGAAGAACGGCCCCCAGAAGGCATACGTGCTGTTGCACGCCATGCCGAGTGCCGTGCCGCACATCGAGTTGCCTTTGTACCACAGCGCGTAGGCCGGCATCGCGAACAGGCCGGAGAGCGCGAAGATCCCGAGCGCCGGACTGGCGAGCGCCGTCCCGAGCAGCTGCGGCGCCCCCGCGGTGTCCTGCGAGAGCGCCATGAGCGCGGGGAACACCACGGCGAGCTCGAGCGTCCCGGCGGCGACCTGCCGGATGACGATGCCGACGCGGTGGTCGATGAGCGCGGTGCCGAATCCGGCGACGCAGCCCTCGAACCCCCATCCGAAGGCCGCGAGCAGCGCGAACGCGCAGGCGGTGAGGGCGTCTGGCCCCATGGAGGCAAAGCTCGCCCCGCCGATGAGCGCGCCTGCGCCCAGGCACGCGGCGATGCCCGCCAGCGCATGGGCCTCGAGGCGCTGATGGAAGAGGGCACGTCCCAGGACCGCCCCGATCGCGCAGTTGAGCGCCGCGATGGGAACGATGACGCCGGGATTCCCGGCGGCTGCCGCGCCGTTGAGCGCGACGACGTAGCAGATGGTGGCAAAGGGGCCGCCGATGACGGCGCAAAGCACCATAACGAGGCCGGGTCTGCTGTGCAAGGTCGCCCAGAGGTCGCCGAGCCGCCCCTCGCGGGCGCAGACCAGAAGCGCCCAGGCGCCGCTGAACAGGTCGTTGAGCCCGGCCGCGAGCGCGGGGAGGGCGAACGCGACGGCGAAGGCGCCGAGTGCTGTCCGCCCGCCGCCCCATGGCGTCCCGGAGAGCCATGCGCCCCATACCCCTTGCGTCTGCGCGAGGGAGAGCAGCGCGGTGTACAGCCCGTAGCAGGCGCCCGACATCAGGGCGAAGGCGATGCCGCGCGCGGCGAAGCGTCGGCGGCGTCGGGAGATCGATGTTGCGAGGGCGGGATCCATGGCCGGCCTTTCTGGTCTGCGCGGAATGCGCCCGCTGCCATGCGGGCGCCTCGGGATAACCATACCTCAGGCCGATGCGGGTCGGGATCTGCTGCAAAATACCGGATTTACGGGCCTCGATTTGATCATCTAAATTACAGACCCCTATTTTGGAGAGACGGTCCTGGGCGAATGGGCGCGAATCGGATTGCGGAATTTCCCGGCCAAGAAATCCGTCATATTGCAGCAACGGGATGACGGCGAGCGCGCGGGGCCGTGCCGCCTCGCTGGGCGTCGGAGCGTGGGCGCAGTCGACGGCAGGCGGGGTGCAATGTGTTTGAGATTCCGCTAAGGTCGGCTGCCTTCCGTCTGGCACGGGCCTGCGTCCGTCGTGTGGAGGGCCCGTGCTCTCGGTGTGCGGCCGCGCCGCCATGGGTACCCTGACGACTTACCGAAAGGGGTCAGTATGAAATCAGGAGCCATCGCGCGCCGCATCGTGTTCGCCGTCGCCGTCTCGGCCGCCGTCGTGGGGGCGGTGGCGATCTTTCGCCTCACCGAGCAGGTCCCCGGCGCGACATCGCACCTCTCGTCGCGTGCGCAGAGCATCATGACGGACCCGGCGGGCAATCTCGTTCTGGGCGGGACGAAGACGAGCGTCGCGGCGAATCTCGTCCTCGCCCTGCCCGAGGGCCTGCGCGGCCTTGCCGTGCAGGCGCTGGAGTTCGCCTCGATCCGAAAATGGGCGCATACGGTGCAGTTCTTCGCTCTGGGCGGAGTGGTGTGCGCGGCGCTCGCCGCCTGGTGGGGACGTCCCCGCTCTCTGGCGGCGCGCTCGGCTATCGCGCTTGCCGTGTGCGCCTCCTGCTCGCTGTTCGACCAGACGCACAAGCTGTTCGTTCCCGGGCGCGAGTTCGATGCCGGCGACCTGCTGTTCGACGCCGCGGGCTACCTGGCGGCATGGCTGCTGGTGTTCGGCGTTGCGGCCTTGGTGGGTCGCTTTCGCTCGATGTCCGCGGCACGCCGCGCGGGCTCGGGGCCGACCGGCGCGCACGCGGCGTAGTCTTGGGGAGCCGGCGGATGGCCGGCGGGCGTCTGCCCGCCGCGCGGGCGCCCTGCCGGCGGTCCCGCCACGGCGCGCGGGGCGTGCGGGGCCGCGCGCCTACAGCACGAAGGCGGCCGCGACGGCGACGATCAGGGCGGGGAGCATGTTGGCGACGCGGAACTTCGTCCCCCAGATGAGGTTGACGCCCACGCAGAAGATCAGGATGGAGCCCACGGTGGAGAGGTTACCGACGGCGGCCGCCGTCATGATGGGTTGAAGCAGGCGCGCAAGCAGGGTGATGACGCCCTGGAACACAAGCACGGGGATGGCGGAGAAGATGCACCCGCGGCCCATGGAGGCCGTCATCGTGCAGATGAGCAGCGCGTCGATGGCGCCCTTGAGCGCAAGCGTGCTCCAGTCGCCGGCGATGCCGTCCTGGATCGCGCCCACGATGGACATGGCGCCTACGGCGACGGTGAGCGAGGCGGTCACGAAGGCGTCGACGAACTTGGGGTCCCCGCTGCTGCTCGTGGCGTACTTGAGCCATTCTCCGAAGCGGCCGATCTGGCGGTCCAGGTCGAGCACCTCGCCGATGAGCGACCCGATGGCGAGCGAGAGCACCACGAGGGCCGTGCCGCCGCCGACGAGCCTGCCGCCGTCGATTGAGAGCATGCCGCCCATGGCGCCCGAGATGCCCACGAACAGGATGCCGACGGCGGTCGCCTTGAGCAGCGTGTCCTGGATGCGCGGGGTGAAGAACCGGCCGAACGCGGTGCCGATGAGTCCTCCGGCGAGGATGAGCGCGACGTCGATGACGGTTCCGAGTCCGATCATGGACAGGTCCTCCTAATGCAGAAAACGATATCCCATCCATCGTGGCGCGCTTGCGCAGGCGGCGCAAGGCCGCTCCGGTGGGCGCAGCGTATCTGAACGGGGATGCTTGCGGGCTGCATCCCGGCCGCGCCTAGTCGAGGGAGTCCAGCAGGCCTTCGCAGCCGGCGACCACGTCGCGGTAGGTGGCGTCGAAGTCCCCGGTGTACCACGGGTCTGCGACGTCGCGCGGGCTGTCGGTGAAGTCGAGCAGGCGGACGCACTTGCCGTTCGGGTCGTCGTCCAAGATGCGCCGCAGCCCGCGGGCGTTCTCGGCGTCCATGTAGACGATGCGGTCCCACGCGTCGTACTCGGCCCGCTCGATCTGGCGCGCACGGTGCGGCAGCACGGGCACGCCCACCTCGCGCAGCCTGTTCACGGTTCCTCGGTGCGGCGGGTTGCCGATCTCCTCGCGCGAGGTCGCGGCGGAGTCGATGACGAACTCGTCGGCGCGCCCCGCGCGGTCGACCATGTCCTGGAACACGAATTGGGCCATGGTCGAGCGGCAGATGTTGCCGTGGCAGATGAAGAGGATGCGGTGCATGCGCGGGCTCCTTTCGGGTTGGGTTCCGCGATCGCGCGCCGGCGCCTGCGCGGAATCGGGTGCTGGCAACAGGATTGCACAAGAAAGCGCCCCGCGCGATAGGGCAGGGCGCTCAGGCGAATGCGTAAATCCGCGCCGAGGACCCGATCTGGCGCAAGGCGGCGGGTCCGACCGCATCCGGTTTGGGGCGGGCGCTTTCGGCTCGGGTTCGGGCCGAAAGGGCTCGGGGCGGGTGCGGCC
>DBFEBE010000120.1:0-17614 GCA_048318985.1 Collinsella sp. | reverse complement strand
AGGTCGAGCGCGATCGGCGCGAAGGCGATCTGCTCGAGGTAGGTCTCTATGGTTGTGCGCTGCTTCTCCAGGTACGTATGGGCAAATCGGCTCGGCGCCTGGACGACGAGCGTGTCATCGGTGAGGCGCACCGCCTGGGATTGCGAAAGCATGTTGACGAGCCGTGCCTCCAGGCCGTCGCGCCTGCAGAAATCGATGGCGTCGTCGAGCAGCATCTGGGCTTCGTTATCCATCTTGCGTCACTCCCGCCTTTACTGTCCCTGCAGCCACATGCTGCCCATGTCGGTCAATACGTACTTCTGGCCCTGCTTGATGACGAGGCCGCTGCGCGCCAGCGCCGCGAGCTCACGCGACCACGTGGGGTTCGACGAGCCGAGCGCGCAGGTGAGCTCGGTGGGCCCGCAGCTGCCGTGCTGCTGGATGTAGGAGAGCGCCGCGCGCCCGCGCTCGCTTGCGCGGTATACGCTCGCCCCCGGCGCTCCGGCCGCGGTGGAGGTGGAGGCGGCGGGGGCCGCCTGCGCGGGCGCCCCGGGGTAGTGGGTTCCCATCGGCTGCTGCCACCCGCCTCCCCAGCCCATGGGTTGCGCGGGTTGCTGCCAGGCGGACGAGGGCTGCGCTGCGGGCCATGACCCCTGCTGCCAGGGCTGTGCGTACGCTCCCGGCTGCTGGGGCCAGGGGGGCTGGTTCGGCCAGGGCTGCCCCCAGCCCCCCTGGGCCCCCGGAGCCGCGGCGGCGCTTGTCGGCTGCTGAGGGGCCGCCGCCGACGGCAGGGGAGGGGTCGCCTGGACCGCTGCGATCGGGTCGATGGAGGGCGGCATCGCGCCACCTCCCCAGGGCGCTCCCCCTGCTGGAGGCATCGTTCCCCCCGGTGCTGCCCACGTGCTCGGGTTGGCGGGCGCCCTCCACGGCGTGCAGTCGGGTCGCACCGCCGCGCCGCGGGCGTGCGCCCGTTCTATCTCGACGACGCGCTCGGGGTCGAGCGTCACGGTCACCACCGTCCCGGCGCCCATGTTGTCCTCGATGGAGACGGCGCCGCCCATATGGGTCAGGTAGTCCTGCACGATGGGGAAGCCTGAGCCGGTGCCGCGTATGTAGCGCTTCTGCTCCCGGTCGGCGCTCGTCACGCCGAACTCGAACGCCCGTTCCTTGTCTGCTATTCCGGGGCCTTGGTCGGCGAACCGGATGGTGTTCCCCCCGTCGAGGACGGAGATCGTGGGCTCCTGGAAGTCCGCATGGATGAAGTTCTCACAGATCTCGCGGATTACCTGCAGGGATATGGATCCCCCCTGCTCTTTCATGCAGCGGTAGACCGTGTTGGTGATCTCCTCCAGAAACGTCCTGACGTCCGATGGCGCGATGACTATGACGCGCGGCGCCGACAGCATGTCGTCGTAGACCGCAATGCGGCATGCGTATGCCGCCGTCCGCCCGGTCGCCGGGTGTTCGGAACCAGGCTCTTCCGCCTGCTTCGGTTTTCCGGTGAGGTGCGCGTTGTCCGGGGCCGGGTCCCCGGAGTCAACGAAGGGATAGAAATCATCTGACATGGTGCCGCCACATTCTCTTTGATTCGTGTTCCACAAGGATACCAGCTGGAAGGTGGAAACATTTCATGGCTGAATGCATTCTTTCAACAACTTTTCAAAAGATGTTGAAAAGTGAAGAAAACGACTGAAAAGTTATCAACATCTTCAAGGCTGCCTGTGGAAAAGTCTGTGAAACATGATGAAAAGTAGACGTTGTGCTCGCGGGCGATTGATATGCGCGTTCGCGAGGTCTGCACAGTTTGGCCGCAGTTGCAACGATTTCTTGAGCTTTCGTTGACATTCCATGTGACGATTCCCTACAATCTGAAAGCTCACGTGTCTATATCGTGTGCGCATCACGCGTGCGCACAACGCGAAATGCAGCAGGAGGACTACCACCATGAAGCGTACTTATCAGCCGAACAAGCGTAAGCGTGCCAAGACCCACGGCTTCCGTGCCCGCATGGCGACCAAGGGCGGCCGCGCCGTTCTCGCTCGTCGTCGCGCCAAGGGCCGCAAGCGCCTCACCGTCAGCGACAAGTAAACCCACGCGTCTCGCATGAGGACGATTAAGTCTCGGCAGGATTTCGAACGCGTATTCACGCAAGGCAGGCGCTTCAACCATCCGAACATTCGCATGGTCGTGTCCGATTGCACTCACGAAGGCGACCCGGGTCGGGTCGCCTTCGTCGCAGCTAAGCGTCTCGGCTGCGCACCCCTGCGCAACCGTTCGAAGCGCGTGCTCAGGGAGGCGGCCCGTGCTGTGGGCCTTCCTGCTTCCGGTCGGGACGTCATTCTGCTCGCGACCCCCGCGACGGCATCGTCCTCCCCGCAAGAGATGCAAGATGCCCTGGTGCGCCTATGTGCGCGAGCCGGCATCGAGCGTACGCATGCTGCGTAATCTGTCGCACCTACCCCGGCGCCTCGTCGTCGGGGCGGTGCGTTTTTATCAGCGCGTCATCTCGCCGCTGCTTCCGCCCGCATGCATCTATACGCCCAGCTGCTCGCAGTACATGATCGAGGCCGTTGCCCGATACGGCGCCCTCCGCGGCATCTGGCTCGGGTTGCGCCGGATCGCTCGCTGCAACCCGTTGCACCACGGAGGTTATGACCCCGTGCCGTGAAGGCACGAATCGTATCGGAGGAAACAACACCATGTGGGATTGGATCGTTAACATCCTGTTCGAGATCCTGAAGCTCATCCAGGGATTCACGGTCGACTGGGGCCTCGCCATCATCATCCTGGTCGTCATCATTCGTCTGCTGCTTACGCCGTTTATGGTCAAGTCTTCTAAGGCGACGGCCCGTATGCAGGTGCTGCAGCCCAAGCTGATGGAGATCCAGGAGCGCTATGCCAACGATCCGCAGCGCCAGGCTGAGGAGATGCAGAAGTTCTACGCGGAGAACCAGTTTTCTCCCCTTGGCGGCTGCCTTCCCCTGCTGATCCAGATGCCCATCCTCGTCGCGCTCTTCACGCTGCTCCGCGACTTGCCGCATTATTTCGGCGGTGAGGTATCCACCTTCGCCTTCTTCAACATCCTGCCCGACCTGACCGCCACGCCCGGTTCCATGTTCGGCAAGGGGCTGGCCGAGTCCGCCCCGTATATGATCGCTCTGCTGCTGTTCGGTCTGCTCATGATCATTCCGCAGCTCTATATGTCTCGCAACCAGACCGGTGCCCAGGCTCAGACCATGCGCATGACATCCGTCATCATGACGATCATGATGCTCTGGATGGGCTGGGGTCTCCCCGCCGGCGTTCTGCTGTACTACGATGTGTCTTCTACCTGGCAGGTCGTCCAGCAGATCTTCGTCACCCAGAAGGTCATCGATAAGGCGAAGGCCGAGGAGGAGGAGCGCCTGGCGAACGCCCCGATCGAGGTTGATGTCGTTCGCCGCGAGCGTAAGGCCCGCCCTCATAAGAAGAGCTAGTCTACAGAGACACGAAATAATCAGTCTTTGTTTGGTACCTAAGTAATGGAGTTGCCATGTCTGAAGAACTCAGCGCGGAAGTCGAGGAGCCCTGTGGGGCGTATTCGGAGATCGCCCGTAAATACAAGGCTGATGAGGACCTGACCGACGAAGAGCTTGATGCGGTCGCCGACGTCGCCATAACCGTACTGCGCGACCTGCTCGCATTCTTTGATGCCGCCGATTCCCCCATTGACGAGTATGAGGGTGATGAAGGTGAACTCATTCTTGATGTCACCGCCCCCGATCTCGCTGTCCTCATTGGAAGGCATGGTCGTACACTCGAGTCTCTGCAGTCGCTGTTCTCCCTTCTGGTGAGCAGGAAGCTTGGATTCCGCTATCCGGTTGCTGTTGATGTCGAGGGGTACAAGTCCCGGCGCCACGACAAAGTGATATCTATGGCTCACTCTGCTGCCTCGCGTGCAGCCCGCCAGCATGGTACTGTGAGCCTTCCGCCGATGAGCGCCTATGAGCGTCGTCTTGTTCACATTGCTTTGCGCGATGATGATCGTGTCGATACGCATTCTGAGGGATCTGAGCCCGAGCGTCGCGTTGTGATAACTGCTCTTTAAGTTACTGGACATATCCTTGCAAGGGCGCATCTAAAAGATGCGCCCTTTTTTGTCTCAAGTTCTTGCTACACTGATTTCAGTCATAACTGAGAGAAGGGAACCTAATGGGCTCTATCGATTCTCGTCCAATCAATCTCACTGAACTCGATCCCTCGCTTGTTATGTCGCTTACAGATTCACTTGCTTCCTTCGCAAGAGGACTATCTATTGACTGCAGACCTGATCAACTGAAGGTATGCGTGGAGCATCTGCTCTATGTTGAGCAGGTCAACCAGTACATCAACCTCACCCGCATCGTTAATCTTCAAGATGCTCTCGTTCTGCATATCTTGGACTCGTTGACGTTGGTTCCATATATTCCCGGCTCAGCAGTACATATGCTCGACATGGGAACTGGCCCTGGATTCCCCGGCATCCCGCTCGCCGTGGTTTGTGGCTTGGAAGCTGACTTACTTGATTCTGTCGGTAAGAAGGTCAAGGCTGTGAATGCAATTGTGTCCAAACTCGATATCAATCGTGTTGCGGGTGTACACGATCGGATTGAGGACTTTGGTCGCAATCATAGGGAACGCTACGATATTGTCGTGGCTCGAGCGCTTGCCCCTTTGAATGTACTTCTTGAATATGCCTCCCCTCTTACTGCTAAGCATGGCTCCCTTGTAATATCTAAGGGCAACCTCGATACTACCGAGCTTGACGACGGCCTCCGTGCTGCCAAGCTATGTGGTTATACGCTCGTTCAACATGACAGGTTTGATCTCCCTCACAAGTATGGTCATCGAGAGATCCTGAAGTTTAGTAAATCTCACCAGGCAGCATTGAATCTGCCACGTGCAACAGGTATGGCAAGGAAGAATCCGCTTGCATGATTGTTTCACGTGAAACATAATGAGCTGTGTTGAACAGTCTGTCGCACGTGTTTCACGTGAAACATCCAGACATCCAAACACAGCAGAAACATAGGAGGGTGAAGTGGGTTTTCGAGACGTAAAGCGATCGAAAAGTGCGAAAGCAACAAGGATAATTGCAATCATCAATCAGAAGGGTGGTGTGGGTAAGTCTACGACTGCAGTAAATCTTGCTGCAGCGCTCGGTGAGCAAAATAAAAAGACGCTGGTCGTTGACTTTGATCCGCAAGGTAACACTACGAGCGGTTTCGGGATCGAAAAAGAGGAGCTTGAAAACTGCGTATACGATGCATTGCTCCACGAGGTTCCAGCTGAGCAGATTATCCAGGACACTGATTGCAAGAAGGTATTTGTCATACCTGCAACGATCCAGCTTGCAGGTGCTGAAATAGAACTCGTTTCAACGATGGCACGGGAGACTCGGCTTAAGGATCTTCTTGAGCCCGTTGTGGACGAGTTCGATTTTATTTTTATCGATTGCCCACCATCACTTGGCCTGTTGACGATCAACGCGCTTACAGCTGCTGATAGTGTACTGATTCCAATTCAATGCGAGTACTATGCACTCGAAGGTGTTACCAAGCTTCTTGAATCCATGCGTATGGTGAAAGGCCGTATCAATCGAGAATTGGATACGTTCGGAGTCCTTCTCACCATGTATGATTCGAGAACTTCGCTTTCCAATCAGGTTGTCGAAGAGGTCCAAACGTATTTTGGGGACAAAGCGTTCAAAACCTGTATTCCTCGCTCGGTAAAAGTATCCGAGGCTCCTTCGTTTGGAATGCCGGTCGTTACCTATGCCCCAAGCAATAAGGGTGCAAAAGCCTATGTGAATCTTGCTAAAGAGGTGATTCGCCGTGCCTAGCCCTAAGCCAAAGAAGAAAGCCCTTGGACGCGGTCTTGGATCCCTGATTCAGGAAGCACAAACAGAAACAGGGGCTGCGATTGTGCAAGCTGATTCTTTAGTGGACATCGAGCTGATTCATCCAAACCCGAATCAGCCGCGTACGCATTTCAATGATGTGGAACTGAATGAGCTGAGTGACTCGATAGCCGAACACGGAGTGCTGCAACCCCTTCTCGTGCGAAAAGACGGCAAAGGATATGAGATCATCGCGGGTGAGCGTCGTTATCAGGCGTCGAAGATTGCTGGCCTTAAAGAGATTCCGGTAATTATCAAAGATGTCGATGACCAAAAGATGCTTGAGATCGCTCTGATCGAGAATCTGCAACGCTCTGACTTGAATCCCATAGAAGAGGCGAAGGGCTACAAGCAACTTATCAAATCAAGCGGTATGACCCAAGAAGCTCTCTCGAAGGCAGTTTCTAAGTCTCGCTCGGCAATCACCAACTCCTTGCGTCTTCTGGACCTGCCGGAACAGGTTCAGCAGTACCTCTTCGATGGACGGTTGACAGCGGGACATGCTCGTGCGATTCTTGCCGTCCCATATGAGGAGCAGCGCATCAAGCTGGCGGAGAAGGTAGTGCAGGAGGGACTGTCGGTTCGAGCGACTGAAAACCTTGCGCCACTATTTTCAGTCGGTGATACGCCGAAAGCACCGAGACCGGTGACCCCCCAATCATTCAAGAAGGCTGCACGCGTTCTGCGTGGCGTATTCAATACGAATGTGCGGGTCAAATCGACACGAGGGAAGAACAAGATTGAAATCGAGTTCAAAGATGAGGATGAACTGGCTCAGATTCTTGAACGCATGATGAATGGTGAATAACGATGGACGTCAAGCAGGTTTTGAAAATGGGCGCTCTCGTTGCTGGAATAACGCTAGGCGTCGCTGCGGGATATCGCTTTGCGACTGATTCTGAGCTGAGGTTACGTTTCAGCTCTGTGGCTCAAGGTGTGTTTGAGCGCTCAAAGCATCGAGTGAATGGGATGAGCGAAGAGGTTGCTGTCCATACGGCACAAGTTACACGAAATCCGAAATTCACTCAGGAATGGGTGAGAGCTCAGTGGGATGCAATCGGATATTAAAGCAATCGGGTCTATGCATATCGATATGAAAAAGAAGGAGGGGGTTCGAGCCCCCTCCTTCTTTTAGGAACGCCTAGCAGAATTAAGCCAGATGGACTTGCTTTTGCTTCAGCTGCCCACAAGCTGCATCGATATCGTTTCCACGGGAATTGCGGATCGTGGTCTCAACGCCGTGCATAGTAAGTCTGCGCTGCAGCAGCTCGATCTTATGCATGGGGGAAGGCTTAAGTAGGGAACCAGCCGTGTCATTGAGCTGGATGAGGTTGACGTGGCAGAGCGTGCCCGCGCAGAAATCAATCAGGGCATCCATCTCGGGAGTCGTATCATTGATGCCGTCGATCATGGCGAACTCATAGCTCGGTCGCCGTCCGGTCTTCTCAACATAGGCTTGAAGGGCCTCATGCAGGCGTTGCAGAGTATATTTCCTGACACCCGGCATCAACTTGTTGCGTGTGGGCTGCACAGCAGAATGGAGCGAGATAGCAAGGGTGAACTGTTCGGGAAGCTCGGCGAAGCGTTTGATACCAGGGATGACACCGCACGTTGAGACCGTAAGATGACGAGCGCCGATATTGACACCCTCTGGATCGTTGAGCATACGGAGAGCTGCAACGGTGTTGTCGAAATTGGCGAAAGGCTCGCCTTGACCCATGAACACGACGCTCGTCACGCGCCCACCGAAGTCGCGAGAGACGTGGTGGACCTGGTCGACGATTTCCTGTGCGCTCAGCGACCGTGCCAGACCGTTGAAACCGGTAGCGCAAAAGACGCAGCCCATCGCGCATCCGGCTTGAGTGGAGACGCAGACAGAAAGCTTGTTGCGCGAGGGCATGCCTACGGTCTCGACGGAAGTCCCATCGGGGAACTCGAGGAGGTACTTCCTGGAACCATCTCGAGATACCTGTTTGGCGACTTCCGTGGGAACTCCAAAGGAGAATCGACGGGAAAGCTCGTCGCGCAGGGCCTTGGGGATATTGGTCATCTCATCAAACGAACACACGTTCTTAGAAAAGATCCACTCATAGATTTGCTTGGCACGGAAGGCGGGCTGGTTGAGATCGGAGAGAACCTCCTTGATGTCGTCGAGCGAGAGCATGCGGACATCGCGCAGCCGTTTTGTGTGTTCCATAGGCGTCCCTTCGGAGAACGGTCAAGTCATAGTTACCTATACAATAAGGGAACATGACGATCAGCGGGCAGGTCCGCCCGTTTCGGTCGAGGAAAGAACATCAGCACGTCGCAGGGCGAAAAGGAGCAGGTGGTATGGAAAGGGTGCAGCGCGGCATCAAGGTTGCGGTCCTCGCAGGAGGAACTTCATCCGAGCGCGAGATATCGCTCAATTCCGGTAAAAACGCGCGGGCGGCGCTACGTGAAGCGGGGTACAGGTGCGTCGACTTGCTCGACCCTGCGGACGAAGGGTTCCTTGATTCCATTCGGTCCGGCTACGACGTGGCGTTCCTAGCCCTGCACGGAGCCGGCGGCGAGGATGGGCAGATCCAGCACGTCCTGGAATACCTGGGTATCCCCTATACGGGCTCTAACGCGCAGGCAAGCGTGCTCGCGGCGGACAAGGAGCTGTCCAAGGTGATGTACGAGCGCGCGGGTATCCCCATCGCCGCCGGCGTGGCGCTGGAGCGCGGAGCTGCGTATGACGTCCGGGACATCATCGAGGTTGTGGGAAAGAATTCATTCGTCAAGCCTGCGATCAACGGCTCGAGCTACGGTGTGAGCAAGGTGGACGATCCCTCTCGGCTCGAGGCAGCGATAGAGCTCGCGTTCAAGTACGGAGAGAAGGTTCTGGTCGAAGAGTGCCTGGTGGGCACCGAGATCACCGTCGGGGTCTACGAGGACGGCGAGCCGCGCGCGCTTCCGGTCGTTGAAATCTGCTGCCCTGAAGACGCGGAGTTCTACAACTTGGACGTTAAGTACGTCGACCCTACCGACATCCATCGCATTCCCGCCCGGTTGGACGGCGCGGACTATGCCCGCGCGCAGGAGCTTGCCTGCGCCGCGCATCGCGCGCTCGGCTGCTTCGGCCTTTCGCGCAGCGATTTCATCGTGACCGACCGGGGACCGGTCATCTTGGAGACGAACACGCTTCCGGGGATGACGGACACCTCGCTGTACCCCGATGAGGTGCGTCATGAAGGCATGGTGTTCTCCGATGTGTGTGATGCCCTGGTCGCCGGCGCCCTCGCCCGCGCAGGGAAGATGGACGCGGTGCAGGCTTGATGCGCATGGAGGAAGCGGTGTGCGCGGGCACGCCGGCGGAAATCATAGAGCAGTATAGGACGCTCGCCGATCGCGCGCGCACGCGTACGTTCGGCTTGATCGAGGATGACGTCATCGTCCTGGATACCGAGACCACGGGCCTGTCGTTCCAGGAGAGCAGGCTGATAGAGATCTCGGCTGCGCGGCTGCGCGGACGGGAGATCGTGGACCGGTTCGACACGTTCGTTCACCCCGGATGCCCGATCCCCGAAGAGATCACACGGCTCACGAGCATCACGGACGCGGATGTCGCCGACGCCCCCTCAGCCGAGGACGCCGTCGCCGCGCTGGCGGAGTTCGTGGGCGGCTGCCCGGTCATCGCGCACAACGCGACGTTCGACCGCACCTTCATCGAGTCGGTTCGAGGCGGCGTTAAGGTCAGCGACATCTGGATCGATTCGCTTGCGCTGTCGCGCATCGCGCTTCCGCGCCTCAACTCTCACAAGCTGTCCCACCTGGCCGAGCTGTTCGATTGCTCGGCGGTGTCGCATCGGGCGAACGACGACGTCGATGCCCTCTGCGGCGTCTGGCGCATCCTGCTGACCGCCCTGGCGGACCTTCCGCGGGGTCTCACCCGTCGCCTTGCCGACATGCATCCTGAGGTAAGTTGGAGCTACCGGCCGATATTCTCCTATCTTGCAGGGGAGGATCCGGACGCGGTGTTCTCGCTCATCGACGCGCGCTCCGATATCTTGCGTGCCGGCGCCCCTCCGGAGCGGGTGGACGCCGACGAGCTTCCCAGGACGGACATGCCGTCCGGCGACGAGGTCGCCGCCGAGTACGAGCCCGGCGGCCTGGTGAGCCGCATGTACGACGCCTACGAGCCGCGCGTAGAGCAGGTTCAGATGGCCTGCGAGGTGCGCGATGCCATCGCAACCGACACGCATCGCGTGATCGAGGCGGGCACCGGAGTGGGAAAATCGGTCGCCTACCTCGTTCCGTTAGCGTTCGCGGCGAAGCGGAACAACATAACCGTGGGCGTGGCGACGAAGTCGAACAATCTGGCCGATCAGCTCATATACCACGAGCTGCCACGCCTCGCGCGCGAGGTTCCGGGTGGGCTTTCATTCTGCGCGCTCAAGGGATACGACCACTATCCGTGTCTGCGCAAGCTCGAGCGCATGAGCAGGGGCACGTCGGAGATCAAGACGACGAAGGACCCCGCCGACACCCTGACGGCTATCGCCGTCATCTATGCGTATGTGTGCCAGTCGCCGTCTGGAGACCTCGATGCCCTCGGGATCCGATGGAGAAGCGTGAACCGGGCCGATCTCACGACCTCTTCGCGCGAGTGCGCGCGCCGCCTGTGCCCGTTCTTCCCCGATCGGTGCTTGGTGCACGGCGCCCGCCGCCGCGCGGCTCGGGCGGACATCGTCGTCACCAATCACTCCCTGCTGTTCAGGAACGTAGCCGCCGACGGCAAGATCCTTCCCCCCATCCGCCACTGGGTGGTCGATGAGGCGCATTCGGTCGAGCGGGAGGCCCGAAGGCAGTGGGCATGCACCGTTTCCGCGGATGAATCGCGTGCGCTGTTCGAGCGGCTCGGTGGCGAGCGCGGGGGCGTGTTGGGGCAGCTGGTGAGCGCTTTGGCGGGATCGGATGCCATGACGCTCTATATGGGGCTATCCGCGAAGGCCACGGCGTCGGCTCACCGCGCCTCGCTCGCGATGGCCGCGCTGTTCGACGCCGTGCGGGACGTATCGCGCACGGCGCGCGGCGGCTCCTACGACAACGTCAATATGTGGATCGGTCCCGAAGTGAGGGAATCCGATATCTGGCTCGAGGGGTTCCTGCCCCAGGCTGCAGCAGCCGTCGACGCGCTCTACCGTCTGTCCTGCAACCTCGATTCGCTCGTGGAGACCATAGCTCCGGATAAGCCCGACATGGTCGTGGACGTGGCCGGCGCCGCCCGTCGCGTAGCCGAGCTGCACGCTTCCCTCAAGCTCATCGTCGAAGGCAAGGACGAGCGCTACGTGTACTCGCTTCAGACGAATCGCCGTCTCCGTGCGGGAGGCGAGGCGTTGACGGCCGAGTTGCTCGACATCGGCGAGAGCCTCGCTGCGCGCTGGCTTCCGGAGATGAAGAGCGTGGTCTTCACGTCCGCCACGCTGTCGATTGCGGGCAAGTTCAACCATTTCGCCCGCGCGACGGGACTCGACCGCCTGCCCAAGGGCGCGTACCGCTCCCTGCATCTCGATTCGAGCTACAACTTCGATGAGAACATGGCCGTGGTCGTGGCGGGCGACGTACCCGACCCACGTGACCGCGATGCATACCTGGAGACGCTCGAGGAGCTTCTGGTCGACGTGCACGTCGCCATGGGGGGCTCTGCCTTGACCCTGTTCACCAACAGGCGCGATATGGAAGACCTGTACGCTCGCGTTCAGCCGCGCCTTGCCGCCGCCGGCCTCGAGCTCACATGCCAGCAGCGCAACACTTCGGCGCGCCAGCTGCGCGACCGCTTCATTTCCGAGCGTTCGAGCTCCCTGTTCGCGCTCAAGGCGTTCTGGGAGGGCTTCGACGCGTCGGGCGAGACCCTGCGCTGCGTGGTGATACCCAAGCTGCCGTTCTCGAGCCCGACCGATCCGCTCTCCTGCGAGCGCAACCTGCGGGAGGAGCGCGCTTGGGCCCAGTACGCACTGCCCGAGGCCGTCCTCGAGGTGAAGCAGGCGGCGGGGCGCCTCATTCGCACCTCGACCGACGTCGGCGTCCTGGTGCTCGCCGATTCCCGCTTGGTCACCAAGGGGTATGGGAAGAAATTCCTCAACTCCCTGCCCACATCGGGGTATCAGCGCATCGAGACCGATCGGATCGGCAGGTATCTCGAGCTGTGGCGCCGCTCCCACGGGTGATGCGTCGCGAGCCTACGCGATGAGCAGCGCCTCCGCGTAGGCTGCGAAGGCGCGTTTCGCCTCACTCGGACCGATGAGCTCGACGCGGGGCGAAGACGCAAGCAGCTGGTCGAAAAGCCAGCGCTCCGAGGTGAACGATAGGGAAGCCTCGACCGCGCCGCCGCGCTCGTGGAGGTCGAAAAGTCCGGCCCAGCCCGGCAGGAGCAGGTCCGCGGCGTCCCGGGCCCTGAGCGTCGCGACGTCGCCGTGGGCCCGTATGCTGTCTTCCAGCGTCAAACCGCCATCGTCTCGAGGCTCCACGGACTCGTCCGTGTGGACGACATCGACGATGCGGTCAAGACGATATCGGCGCATATCGTCCTTGTCGACATCCCATGCGATCAGGTAGGCGTGCTGCCCGGTGCCTTCGATACGGATGGGGTCGACCGTGCGCGCGGCGGCCGCCGGGTCGTCATGGGATCGATAGGAGATGCGGCAGCGGATGCCGTAATCGATGGCCTCCGTTATGGGGAGCAGGAAGTCGCCGAGCTCGCCCCCTTTGGCGAAGGGTGCGGATTCCGGCCCCTGTTCGCCGACGGGGGCGAGCGCCGCCTGCACGCGGCCGCGCACGTCTTCGGGAACCGACAGGCTGTCGAGGACGCAGGCCAGAGCGAGGGATTCGTTGAGGTCGAGACGCCTGGGGGACAGCAGGGAGGCGTCGCCCACCAAGACGATGTCGTCCTGGTCGAGGTAGACGCCGGAGCGCGTCCCCGCACTGAGATTCGAGAGGGATCCCACGCAATCGACCACGCGGGTGGCTTGCTGCGGGGTGATCCCGAGCGCGGCGCTCTCTTCCGCGAGGTCGATGCGATGCCCGTTCGCCGCCGTGAGGTCTTCGAGCAGCTGAAGGCTGCAGCGCAGAAGCTCGTCCTGCTTGAGGGAGCTGGGGTTCTTAGCCATAGGTCTCGATGACTCCCTTCAGGGTATCGTTCCAACGTTCGACGAGTGCCGCCGGCGAGGAGGGCCGCATGCCCATCGAGGCGTGGGAGAGCGCGAAGCGCGCCGCGGCATCGATGTCGCGCACGGATATGTTCCACGTGAAAACATCACCGGGTCCGGCGGACACCGCGCCGCGCCCGTGCGTGATCCCCTCGATTTCCGCTGAACCGAGCGAGGCGGGAAGGGTGAAGGAGACGTCCGTGAGGTTCGTGCCGGAGAAATCGAAGGGCAAGAACAGGTAGTCCCGGATGGAGAATCCCCGGGGGATCTCATAGCTGCCCGACGGCTTGCGCACCGCGTGCACCCGATCGCAGCGAAACGTCTTGATGGCGTCCACCTCGACGTCGCGGCCGACGAAGTAGCCGTGCCCCGCCTGGGAGAACAGCCCGTAGATCTCGACGGCGTGGGGCCGGGATTCCCCTTTGGAATCGGTGTAATCGAAGGGCAGCGCTCTTCTCAGACACCATGCGTTCCAGATCGCCTCGAGCCGCGGGTCGGCCTCGGCCGCCCCGTCGGGCGATGCGTCGGGAATTCGGCCCCGCAGGCGCGCCCGCACGGCGGAGAGCGCCGGCACGAGGGGGCTCGATCCCCCTTCGGTCGCCGCCTCGACGGCGTGGGCGACGACCTCTGCGTCAGCGGCGGATATGAGTCCGAGCTCGGCATGGGTTCTTGCCCGATCCAGCGTCCACGCGCTCTGCTCGTTCTGCCTGCCCCCGGCGCCGGGCAGCTCGACGATGTGGAACCCCTGCTGTGCGAGCTTGTCGCGATCCCGCTTGAACTTCTTGAGGTCGGAATCGCGCGACCCGGATCCGTAGCCTAAATCGGAATCGCCGATGATCTCGTCGGTCGTCGGCGGTTCTGCGCTCGTGTTGAGGATGAAGAGCAGGTTGAGCAGCCTGCGCGGATAGCCGTGCTCCAGGGAGGCCGCTGCCGTCCCGTTTCCGTCTCCCATGTGCTCCCCTTTCACGCGGGCGAGAAGATGCGAACATTCATTCTACGCGATATGAAGATAGAGGGATGAAACGGGCCGATGCTCCGGTTGCTTGAGCCTCGAGCCGCCCCGCACCCTGCGTCGCGCGCTATACTCTCGACTATATACGGTCAAAATGCGGGACTGCTATACCCGCGGTACACGATAGATACGATGCGGAGCCCTCATGGCGAACACTCAGAAATATTTGAACCATCTGCTGCAGAACATCGGCATCACTCCCGCCTGCAGCGAGGAGGAGCGCGCGGCGGCGGACACCATCGCGCACATCTTCTCGAATCATGGGTTTGAGCCCGAGGTGCAGGAGTTCACGGCGAGCGCCTCGCGCAAGGTCGCTTCGGCCGCGGTGGGTATCGCGATGTTCGTGTCCTGCGTTCTCATGGGTCTCGGCGGTGCTCTCGGTGTCGTGGGAACGCTCCTGGTCATCGCCTGCTGTGCCGTCTATTTCCTCGAGCGCACGGGGCGCATGAGCTTCCCGCATCTCGGTGGCGGCGGCCTTTCCCAGAACGTGATCGCTTATCATCGCGCCTCCGGCCCGCTCGCCTCCCCGCGCAACCGACCGGTCGTCGTGGTCGCCCACTACGACTCGCCGCGCGCCGACTTGCTGAGTCGCCAGCCCTATGCCGGCTACCGCCCGCTGCTTGCCCGCCTGCAGCCCGTCGCCATGGCGGTGCCCGCGGCCGTGGCGGTGCTGAGCCTGTTCCCGCTTCCCGGGGCGGCGAAGGTCATCTTGTGGATCGCCGCGACCCTGCTGGCCCTCGTGCCGCTCATCCAGGGCGTGTCCGTCATGCTCAACCGTTTCGTTCTTCCCTACACCTCGGGCGCCGTGTGCAACAAGTCTTCCGTCGCCGCCATGCTCGGCGTCATGGATGCCGTCTCGCCCAGTCGCACAGCGGTGGAATTCCCCGATGACCGTCCCTTCGACGAGTACATGGATGAACAGCGCCGTCTGGTTCACGAGGCCGCACTCCAGGAGGAGGATCTGGTCGAGGAGGAGGACGGGGACGAGGATGGGTTCGAGCCCATCGTCGAGGTTGCCCCGCACCCCATGTCCGGAGTTCCCGCCCTTGCGGCGCCGGGGGCTTCGGATTCCGAGTCTGTCGATGAGGATTCCGCCCTCGATCAGCACGCATCGGTTGAGGCCGAGCCCGCCGAGGACGACGAGTTCCCTCAGCCCGGTGCCACGGTTCAGATGGAGGCCCTCCCGGTCGAGGAGGACGAGGTTCCCGCCGCCGAGCCCATCGCGACCGAGTGCCCCGCGCTCGAGGAGACCCCTGCGGCCGCGGTTCAGTCCGATCAGGAGGAGCCCGCCGCCCCCGCGCTTCCCGTGAATGCTCAGGGCAATCTCCGCTTCGGCGCCGACGCGATCCGCGCTCTCGGTATGGTTTCCGATGCTTGCTCGATCGAGTATGACGAGGCGCAGTTCGCACCCGAGCCCGTGGAGACTGCATCCGTCGAGGGGATCGTAGGCGAGCAGCCGATTGCTGTGGAGGAGACCGCTTCCGTTCCCTCCTTCGAGACCGAGGAGGCTGTCGCGCTCGATGAGTTTGTCGAAGATTCCGACGAATACGAGGATGCCTTCGGCGACGAGTCCCTCGAGGCGGATTTCGAGTCGGTGGAGGAGCAGGACGAGGAACTCTACATCGAGGATGAAGAGCTCCGGGACGACGAGCGGGACGTCGAGTCGTACGAGGGGTATTCCGATGAGGGGTACGCCGAGGACGAGGTGATGTTCGCCGAGGATCTCGGGGACATGCAGGATGAGCCGTCCGACGAGAACTTCGTCGACTGGGGGGTCCTTCCCATGGAGGACCATACCGACGAGGACGATGACGTCGACATCATGGCTGCTATCTGGGAGCCGATCGAGGACGATGAGGACGACATCCCCGCCGCCGATGGCGAGGAGGACATCGAGAGCGCGACGGTATTCGAGGTCGAACAGGTCGACCGCACGGTCGAGGTCCCGGCGACCGAGGCGACCGTCCAAGTTCCCGTGTTGCAGGACGACGAGGGCGACATCGAGGATGCGGGAACCTCAAGCGACGAGAGCGTTGCCGACGAGGAGCAAGAGGCCGTGTTCGAGCCTATCGAGATGTCCGACACCCTGTTCGATCTCGATCCGATCGCCCCGGTTGAAGAAGATATCATTTCCGAAGATGGCGCCGGCGACATGACGGATGATGCGCAGGAGGAATCCCTGGATGCAGAGGCCGAACGTGACGTCCCGGCCGAGTCTGCACCGGCCGTCACCTCGGCGTTCGCGCCCGCCCCGCAACCGCAGGAAACCCAGGCGTTCAACCCGGCCCTCCAGGGTACGCAGGCCATGCCCGCTCAGCCTGCGCGGACCGTGGACACCGTGGATGACCTTATGGCTCAGATCAACGGCGAGATCGCACCTCAGCGTCCTCAGCGCAAGATCAACGTTCCGTCCGTCAAGGGTCCCGCCAGCATCGATGTGCCCGACCCGGTCGCCCCGGCGAGCCGTGCATCTCTTCTCGATCTCCCCGATCCCTCGAGCGGCGTGACCGACCCCTTCGGTACGCCGGTCGCGCGCCCCGCCGCGCCCCGACCCACCGCGCAGGCGAAGCCCGCTTCTCCGTCTACGACGCAGTTCACGGTGATCAGCGGCAATACCGGGATGCAGCCTCCCGCTGCCGAGCCGATCGAGACTATCTCCGCGCCCGCCCCGGCTCCCGTCAAGAAGAAGCGTGGATTCGGCGGCCTGTTCGGACGTAAGAAGAAGCAGCACGAGGACAGCATGAGCGACTGGCTCGGCGTGGAAGACGACTTCGATGCCAAGCGTTCCGGGCGAAACATCGGATCGTGGGATAACTTCGACGGCGACGACGGCTGGAAGGGCGGAGCGACCTCGTCTGTCGATATGACTGAGGAGGAGCTGCGCGATGCCGTGGCGTCGTTGGGTGATGACGAGCTGCTCGGCCACGACATCTGGTTCGTCGCGGCGGGCGCTTCCGAAAGCGGTAACGCCGGTATCCAGGCGTTCCTCAACACCCATCGAGATCGCCTGCGCGGTGTGTTCCTCATTAACCTAGAGTGCGTCGGTGCCGGTCACCTGGCTATGGTCTCCACCGAGGGCGAGCGTCGCGTGCTCAAGGGCGATAAGCGTATCAAGGGCCTGCTCTCGCGCGTCTCCGCCGACTTCCACCATGAGATCGGTTCGGTCGATATGCCGTACCTCGATACGGACGCCCATGTGGCCATGGAGATGAGCCTGCGCTCCTGCACGCTGGCGGGCGTCGAGGGGGCGTCGTTCGCGTTCTCGCATTCCGAGGAGGATATCCCGGCGAACGTGAACGCCGACAATGTCACCCTCGCCGCCGACATCGTCACCGAGGTCATTCGCCGGTCGTAGGCGAGGGATGCTGAGCATAACAAGAGGTCCCATCCACAAGGTGAACTGCCTCCCATTTCTTGGACAGGGAAATAGAAGTCCGAGAGATGGGAGGCTTTCCCTATGGTGACCGACCGAAGATGCAGATACGGCGAGGCGCTCCTGCTCGAGGCGGCGCGGCTCCACGACGCCGGGCTCGGCCG
>DBFEBE010000119.1:0-3836 GCA_048318985.1 Collinsella sp. | reverse complement strand
TCAGGAGACTCTTTCTGCGTGGCCTTCTTGGACGCCTTCGCGGGAGAATTGCGCGTCGAGACGCGGCCCGCGGTCGCGCCCCACGCCGCCAAGCGGCCCATTGCGGCGTCCAGGCTCAGCGGGTCCGGCTCGTCGGCCTGGGCGACCTTCTTGCCGCCGCGCTTTCCAACGCTGGCACCCCGCCCCGCGCCGCCGCCCGCCGAGGCCGCCACGGCCTCGGCCGGCTGGTCGCCCGCCTGCTCGATCCAGCGCGCCACCGACGCGGCCACGTCCGGCGCGGGGGCCAGCAGGCGGCGCACGCCCTTGGGCAGGGCGCGGATCGCCTCGGTCAGCAGGTCCTCGCGCATGCCCGGCACCAGCCAGTCCGTGCCCTTATCGCTGACGCGCTCGAGCACCTCGATTGGGATGTACATCGACACGCCGTCACGCGGGCTGCCCGGAGCGAACTCGTAGCTCAGCGTCAGCGATAGGTCGCCGCACTGCCACCGGTCCGGGAAGCCGTCGCCGGAGGTCGCCTCGCGCGGCATCAGCAGGGATGCTGGGTAGATCAGCAAATCCGGGTGAGAGCGGCGCTCGTCCTTCCACCAGCGGTTGAACGCCGCCGCGCTGGTGACGTGCTCGGGGATCAGGTCGTCGAAGAAACGGAAGCGCGCCTGCTCGTCCGCGACGAGGCCGTGGGTGCGGCTACGGCGCTCAACCTCGCGCGCCTGCTCCACCAAGGCCTCGTTTCGGCGCTGGAAACCGTGCCTCTCCCTCCACTGGCCATCCACCAGGGCGTTACGAATAAACATCTCGCGGGCCAGCTCGCGGGCCGTCGTCCCCTCCCGCACGGCCGCCAGCTCCTCGAAATGACGCGGCTCAAACGACCCCGACGACAGCGGATCCTTCGACGACGACACCAAGCCAGCCGCCAGCGCCTCCAGCGACCCCGCGCGCGGAGCATGAGAGCGTGAGGCGGCCACGGCCTCGTCGATGACCAGGTCGCCCAAGCGCCCCAGCAGCACCTCGCGGTCCGCCGCCAGCGTCAGCCCGTAGAGGGTCACGCGCTCGCGGACCATCGCCGCGCCCTTCGCGAGCGACCAGAACGGCTCCGAATACGAGCGCTTGAGCAGGCCGCGCGCCGCCGGCTCCACCCACTCCGGGCGGATGCGGGCCACCGTGCGCGCAAACAGGCGCGAGGTCTCCACGAGCTCCGCGGTCATCACCCACGCGGGGTGGCCGCTCACGCCCGAGCCCGGCCAGATCGTGAAGTGCGTGCCGCGCGCGCCCTCGTAGTCGCGCTTCGTCTCATCCCACGAGCCCAGGTACGACAGCAGGCCGACCAGCAGCGAGCGATGCACCTGGTCCGCGTCCACGGACGCCGGCCCCTGCCCGTAGGCCAGGACCGCGCGAACGGCCGCATCCTGCGCGCCGCCGAAGCGGGCGGCCTCCACGACGTCGCCCGTCGACGGCTCGCCCACCGGCCCCACGCCGATCCCCAGCGCGCGGGCCATCTGGCGCAGCTGGCCGACCACGTCGCGCCACTCGCGCCACCGCAGGTAGTGGAAGAACTCCGCGCGGCACAGGCGCCGGAACGCCGAGCCTGACAGGTCGCGTGCCTGCACCGCCAGGTAGCGCCACAGGTTCAGGTAGGTGATGAAGTCCGAATGGGGGTCCGCCAGGCGCGCGTGCGAGGCGTCCGCCGTTCCCTGGTGCTCGGCCGGGCGCTCGCGCACGTCCTGGATAGACAGCGCCGCCACGATGACGAGCGCCTCCGAGGCGCAGCCCAAGCGCTCGGCCTCCAGCAGCATGCGCCCCAGGCGCGGGTCGATCGGCAGGCGCGCCAGGTCCCGGCCGATCCCGGTGAGCCTGTACTGGGACGAGGCCGGGGCCGCGTCCGGCTGCTCAGCGTCCCGGGCGGTGGGCGCGGTGCCCGAGGCATCCTGATCCGCGCGGGTATCCCGCGCGTTGCCTGCGTCGTGTGTGCCGCGTTCGTCGCGTGTGCGGGAACGGTCGCCACGGCCTCGGCGCTCCTGAGGCTCACCGGACGCGAGGGCGCCGATCTCCACGAGGAGGGCCACGCCGTCGCGCACCGCGCGCCGATCCGGGGCGTCCAGGAACGGGAAGTCTTCGACCGCGCCCAGGCCCAGGGACGCCATCTGCAAGATGACGCTGGCCAGCGACGTGCGCAGGATCTCCGGCTCCGTGAAGCGCGGGCGCGAGTTGTAATCCGCCTGCGAGAAGAGGCGAATCGCCACGCCCTCCGCGACGCGGCCGCATCGGCCCGCGCGCTGGTTCGCACTCGCCTGGCTGACCGGCTCAATCGGCAGGCGCTGCACCTTCGTCTTATTGGAATAGCGGGAAATACGCGCCAAACCCGGGTCGATCACGTAGCGGATACCCGGCACCGTCAGCGACGTCTCCGCGACGTTCGTCGCCAGGACCACGCGGCGCAGCCGGTGCGGCTCGAACACGCGATGCTGCTCAGCCGCCGTCAGCCGCGCGTACAGGGGCAGGATCTCGATGTCCCCCGGGTGGGCGCCCTTGTCGTCTCCCGCGCGCCGGCCTCGTCTCTTCAGGTGATCGAGGAGGGCCGCCTCCGTGTCGCGGATGTCGCGCTCGCCGGGCAGGAAAACCAGGATGTCGCCGTCGCCCTCCGCGCTCAGCTCGTCCACCGCGTGACAGATCGCGGTCTCCACGTCGATGTCCTCGCCCATGCCGTAGCCCAGCGTCGCCAGCTCGTCGTCCGGGTCCTCCAGGACCAGCTGGAGGGGGCCGGACTCGGTGACCTCGGTGGTCTCGATGACCTCGACGGACTCGTCCGCCTGCTTTGACGAGGCCTCGGACGTGTACGACGAAGGTGTCGTCGGGCCGAGGGGACGGTAGCGGATCTCCACCGGGTACGTGCGCCCCGACACCTCGATGACCGGCGCGGGCTCGATCAGGCGGCCCGAGCCGGGCGCACCCTCCCACGTGCCGAAATGGCGCGCGAAACGATCCGAGTCGATCGTCGCCGACGTGATGATGACCTTCAGGTCGGGGCGCGCGGGCAGCAGGCGCGCCACGTAGCCCAGGATGAAGTCGATGTTCAGGCTGCGCTCGTGGGCCTCGTCGATGATGAGCGTGTCGTAGCGGCGCAGCATCGGATCCGACTGGATCTCCGCCAGGAGAATGCCGTCCGTCATCAGTTTGACCAGGGTCGTGGGGCCGACCTCGTCCGTGAAACGCACCTGGTAGCCCACGACCTGGCCGCTCTCGCGGCCCACGGTCTGGCCCAGCTCGTCGGCGATGCGATCCGCGACCGAGCGCGCCGCGAGCCTGCGCGGCTGGGTGTGCCCGATCATGCCGGCCACGCCGCGGCCCAGCTGCATGCAGATCTTCGGCAGCTGCGTCGTCTTACCCGAGCCCGTCTCACCCGACACAATGACCACCTGATGGTCGCCGATGGCGCGCGCGATCTCGTCGCGCCGTGCGCTCACCGGCAGGTCCGGGAATTCGATCACCGGGATAGCTGCGGCGCGCTCGGCGAGCTGCTCCGGCGTGAACGGCTTGAAGGGGCGCGCGTGGTCGCGCGGGCGGCGGCCCCCGCGGTGGCTCTGGGGCTCGCGATCCTGGTCGCGTCGTCCCCGGCCTCGGCTCGCCTGGCCCTGGCCTAGGCCCTGGCCCTGGCGGCGCCGCGCGCTGTCGCGACCGTCGGAGGGGCGACCCGTGTTGGCGTGGGGGCCGCGTGCGTTGGACTCGGGAGGCGTGGAACGAGAGTCAGGCATGATAGAGCCAGTCTAGTCGCAGGCCAGAGGAGGACGCCGAGCGGCGCGCGCGGGGCAGGGGCGCGGCGCGCGGGGCGCGTGGGGCGCGTG
>DBFEBE010000118.1:0-8580 GCA_048318985.1 Collinsella sp. | reverse complement strand
CCGCTGATCGTTTTCCCCATGATACTAGAGAACAAAAACGTTCTCAATTTGTCTTGACCGAACATTTTCGTTCTGTTAGTGTCACGAATTACAGAACGTTTCTGTTCTGTTCATCGAACGAAGGAGGAAGATATGGAGCAGAATTCTAAGCCGGTGATCATGGGCGTCGAGGAGGTCATGCACGCCCTCGGCATCAGCAGGCCCTACGCCTACCGCATCATCAGGATGCTGAACTCCGAGATGGAGCAGAGAGGCTACACCACCATCAAAGGGAAGGTGAGCCGAAAGTATTTCTACGAGCGCTTCCACTGCGGAGACGCCGCCCCCAGACAAGAGGCCCGCTGATGCCCGCCTACATGAACGGGAAGACGGGCTCCTGGTACGTCCAGTGCTACTACAGCGACATCGACGGCAACCGCAAGCACAAGGTGAAACGGGGGTTCGCGACCAAGGGCGATGCCTTGGCGTGGGAGGCTGATTTCCTGGCCTCTGCCGACGGGTCCATGTCGATGCCCTTCGAGGCGTTCGTGAAGAGGTACTCCGAAGACGTGAGGCCAAGGCTCAAGCTCAACACCTGGCTCACCAAGGAGCACATCATCCGCACGAAGATAGTGCCGTTCTTCGGGCCGAAGAGGATGTGCGACATCACCCCCAAAGACGTGGTTGACTGGCAGAACAGGATGGTGGGCTCGTACGACGACGAGGGGAAGCCGTACAGCGGCACCTACCTGAGGACCATAGACAACCAGCTGAGCGCCATCTTCAACCACGCGGTCAAGTACTACGGCCTGGGAAAGAGCCCCGCCACCCCGACAATCAAGATCGGCGAGCGGAAAGGCGCAGAGATGAGGTTCTGGACGAAGGAGCAGTACCTCGCGTTCAGCGAGGAGGTGATGGACAAGCCAGCCAGCTTCTACGCGTTCGAGATCCTGTACTGGTGCGGCTTGAGGGTCGGCGAGCTCCTCGCCCTCGAACCGAACGACATCGACCTTGGAAAGTGCCTCATCC
Source organism: Collinsella sp. (assembly GCA_048318985.1). GTDB lineage: Bacteria > Actinomycetota > Coriobacteriia > Coriobacteriales > Coriobacteriaceae > Collinsella. The sequence continues at coordinate 7,572 of DBFEBE010000118.1, read as the reverse complement.
ACGGCACCAAGAGCTACCAGCGGATTCGGAGGAGGGACGTCATCACCTCCCCCAAGACGCCCAAATCGAAGAGGGATGTGGTCATGCCGGAGTTCCTCGCGGACGAGCTCGCCGATTTCCTCGGATCCATCCCTGAGGAGCGGCGCGCCTGCCGCATCTTCTGCTTCACCAAAAGCTACCTGCACCACGAGATGAAGCGCGGCTGCGCCGCATGCGGGCTCGAGCCCATCCGGATCCACGACCTTCGCCACAGCCACGTCTCGCTCCTCATAGAGATGGGGTTCAGCGCGATCGCCATAGCGGACCGGCTGGGGCACGAGACCTACGAGATGACGCTTCGCTACGCCCACCTCTTCCCCAGCAAGCAGTCGGACATGGCAGCGGCGCTCGACCAGGGAAGGAGGCCCTGATGTCCAGGCCGATCGTCGACTACAAAGGGCGCCGGCGCACCAAGACGATAGCGTTCCGGGTCTCGCCGGAGGAGGACGAGGTGATAAACGCCCTCGTCGCGGCAAGCGGCATGACCAAGCAGGACTACATAACCTCCAGGCTCGAGTGCCGCGACATAAACGTCAGCCCGAACGTGAGGGTCTATAGGATGCTGCGCGACCAGATGAAATCCGTCTACGTCGAGCTCAGGAGGCTCAGGAGCGCCGACGGCATCGACGAGCGCCTCATCGAGCTCATGCAGGTGCTGACGCGCGTGTTCGTCGACCTCGGCGCCGACGAGCTCGGGGCGGTCGGGGACGACGTGGCGCAGCAGGACGCGGCGGTTCTCAGGATGGCGAGGGGCTAGCTCCGCCGGGCGGCCCGGCAAGGGCTTCCCCCGAGCAGCCGACCCTCAGACAGCCTCCTGGGGGCATTCGCGGCACGGCGGGCTCCGTTCGATCGGATCGCCTTGCCTCCTCCTTGGGCATCAAAGGCTCGCACAGCCGCCCGATGCGCCCCGCAAGGGTCGCGATGCTTTTCCGATTTCTTTTGCCGCCCGAGAGAAAAGGCGAAAGCGGCAAAACAAAGCGCCCTCCGGGCTTCGGAAAACCAACGGCCCGATGGGGCGAGGAACGCGCCTTCGCTTCCTCCCTTGCGGGGCGCGGCAGGCGGTGCGGCCCCGATGCCACAAGGCGGGGCAAGGGGCTCCGCCCCAACCGAACGGAGGTCACCATGAACACCAATCCCACTCTCCAGGACAGGGCGGTCGAGGCGGCGGCCCGCTTCCTCGAGGTCCGCGGCTACGAGACGCTCGCGACCGGGTGGAAGTCGCCCGAGACGAGAGGAACCATCGACCTGGTCGCACGCGACCCCGAGTCCGACGACCTCGTGTTCGTCGACGTCTCCGCGCGCCCGAACTCCGGCGCCGGCTTCGGCGACGGGAGGAACGATCGCGAGACGATGGAGCTGCTCGCGGTCTCCTGGCTCGTCGAGAACGACTTCGCCGAATCGGTCGGCGTGAGGTTCGACAAGATCAGCATGATTGTCGTCGGAGAGGACCGCGCGCTGCTCAGGCACCACATCAACGCCTTCGGCGAGGCCTAGGACCTCCGGCCCGCCTGGGCAGGCCCCCTCCGGACGGAGGGGGCCGTTTGCAGGCGGCTCGCCCCATGGCGAACCGCCACCCCATGGCGAACGGTCAGTATTAACAGAACGTTTCCGTTCTGTATACTCGGGGTAAACGCCATCGACGATCGCAGAGAGGACGGAGGAAGCATGAGGACGCTCGCGATATCGAACTACAAGGGCGGGGTCGGAAAGACCACCACTGCAGTCAACCTCGCCACCATCTACGCCAGGCGGGGCCTGAGGACGCTCCTGATAGACCTGGACCCGCAGGCGTCGGCCACGGACTTCTTCGGGCTCTACGACCGCGCCGCGGCCGAGCGTCGGGGAGCCGTCGAGCTCCTCTACGGGAACGCGCCCGTCGGCGACGTTGCCTTCGAAACCGAGGCCGATGGGCTCTCCGTCGTGCCCTCGACCATAGAACTCGTCGACCAGAACGAGCTGCTCCTGCGCGAGCAGCGCCTTCGCTTCGCGCTCGACGACTGCGCGGGCGACTACGACGTCTGCATCGTGGACTGCAGCCCCACGATGAAGCGCCTCGCCTTCAACGCCTACCTAGCCGCTGCGGGCGACGGCATGGTGATCGTGCCGGTGAAGCTCGACTCCACCGTCATGCGCGGCACCGCCCTCACGGTCAGCGCCATCGAGTCCATCTCCGACGCGCTGCGCGTGCCCACGCCCGCATGGCGCATCCTGCGCACGTGCGTGCCCGGGCTCATGACCAACGCGGAGGCCACCGGGGCCGACGTGCTCGACGCGTACTTCCCCGACAACCAGTTCGCCACCGTCATCCACGCGAGCTCGAAGGTCTGCGAGGGAAGCTGGCAGTGGCAGCCCGTCGCGGCCTTCAAGCCGAACAGCCGGCCCGCCAAGGACTACGAGGCGCTCGCCGAGGAGGTGCTCCATGGCTAAACCCACGACATCGGGGTTCACCATCTCCGGGCTGCTCGACAGGAGCGCATCGACCCGCAACGACTACCCCGTCGAGAGGATCCCCATCGAAGAGATAGCCGATCACCCCGCCAACGCCGCCTACTCGATGGACGAGGCCGGCATCGCGCAGCTCGCGAAGAGCATCGAGGAGGAGGGGCTCACCGACCTGCCGCTCGTGCGCAAGCTCGACGACGGCGGCTGGCAGATGGTGAGCGGGCACCGCCGAAAGGCGGCCTACGCACTCCTCGCGAAAGAAGATGAGAAATACGCCCAGATCCCCTGCCGCGTCATCCGGGGCATCACCGACGAGCAGTCGGTCATGCTGCTGCACGCCGCCAACTACTTCGTGCGCAGCCTCACCGTGACCGAGCGCGCGGCGGCGAGCCGTGCGCTCGGCGTGGAGGTCGAGCGCATGCGCGCCGAGAACCCCGAGCTTTCCGGCGTGCGCACCGAGGACATCAAGGCGGCGATCATATCCGAGCAGACCGGACGCAAGGTATCGGGCAAGACCATCCAGCGCCAGGAGTCGCTCGCGCGCAAGATCGAGGAGAGGCTCACGCCCCAGTGGCGCGAGGCCGCGCTCGCGGACGCGCTCTCGGCGGACGCCGTGGGGATCCTCGCCGATCTGGATTCCGATGCGCAGGACCGGCTCCATGCGACATGGCGGGCGCAGCCCCTGGGCAAGAAGGAGACGACCGAGTTCCTCAAGAAGTCGACCGCCGAGCCCGCCGCCGAAGAAGACGTGAAGGGCCCCGCGCCCAAGCCCGCGGCGGCGCTCGCAAGCGCCCTTCGCGCGCTCAGGCGCTACGAGTCGAAGGCGGAAAACCCGCCGAGCGGGCTGGACAGGCAGGTGCTCGAGAAGATCTCGAGAACGGCCAGCAGGCTCCTTGGACGCATTTAGTCCCATGCAGGCGCCCGAAGGGGCTCCTGCACCGTTTCCAGCAAGTAGCCTATCTCGTATACACGAGATAGATGGCGGCCTGGGCGCACGGCGCACCCCGCCCCGGAGCCCAGAGCCCGAAGCGGAGGCGACGCCGCCGGGCGCGCGAAGCTGCCGCAAGCTCCCCGGCCCGCGCCATGCGGGGGATGCCCCGCGCCCCTGGAAAGAGCGCCGCCCGAGCCTCCACCGCATCGGGGCGGCGGAGGATGCGAAGGATGGAGAAGATGACGAAGGTCTTGAGATACGACAACGTGCTGACCGCCCGCGTGAGCGACGCGGACTTCCGCGCGGTCTGTGAGCGCGCCGACGAGGAGGGGCTCACCCGCTCCGAGTACCTGCGCTACGTCGCCCGCATGGTCGCGGACGATGCCGAGAACGCGAAGCGCGGAGGCGTGCTGCTCGACGGACTCTCAATGCGCAGGCTCTCCCGCGAGCTCGTCAGGTGGGGGCACCACTACAACCAGGGCGTGCACGCCCTCAACTCCATCAAGTTCGCGCTGGACCACGGAAGGGGCGACCTGGAGTGGGTGTCCAGCAAGCTCGACGAGTGCGCGCTTCTGCTCGCGCAGGTCGACGAGGGTCGCTGCGAGATGGCGGGCGAGCTTGCCTCGCTCGAAGGCCGTGCCATAGTGGGCGGAGACTAGCATGCCGCTGCTGAAGCCCATAGCCGGCCACACGGGATGCGCCGGCATAAAGCACTACCTCGAGAAGGGAGGGCGCGCCCTCGGGATCATGGTCATGAACTTCGCATGGCAGGAGGAGCGCGCCTTCGAGGACGTCTCGGCCGCCCCGGCCGGGTTCGACTGGGCGGACTCGATGGACGCGACGAGGCGCGCCTGCGGCAACGACACCCCGTATCGGGGCAAGCCGGCGAGGACCTTCAAGCATTTCGTCATGTCGCCCGATCCTCAAGACGGCTTGACCGCAGACCAGGTGGCGGAGCTCGCGAGCGCCTGGGCGCTCAGGCACTTCGCCGACTTCGAGGCGGCGATTGTCCTGCACGACGACAACGAGCGCAGGATCCCCCACGCCCACATCGTCGTCAACAACACCAACCTCGCCACCGAACGCAGGCTGCAGACCCCCGACCCGCTGGAGCTCAACCGCAGCCTTCAGGATCTCGCAGAGGAACGCGGATATCGCTTCATGCGCAACGACACCGTGAGGGAGGAGGACGAGGGGCAGACGCGCAAGGCGACGCCCGCGACGCTGCAGAGCGTATACATGCGGCGCGCCGAGCGGGAGATCCAGAAAGAGGGTGGCTACTCGTGGGTCGCAGACATCCGCAACCGGGTCACGGTGGCCAAGGCGCTCGCCCGCAACGAGGACGAGTTCATGGCCGTGCTCGAGGCGCTCGAAGTGGATGTTTCGCAGAACTCGGAGAAGTCGTGGCGACGTGACTGGATCTACTCGCTTTCAGACCACCCCACCTGGCGCATCGGAGGCGAGAAGCTGGGGCTCTCCTTCGGCCAGGAGGCGCTCAGGCGGCGCTTCGACAGGATCGCCGCCTGGCACCCAGCCCCGGCGGCATCCCGACGGATACTCTCCGAAGCCGAAAGCGCCATCGAGCTGAACGACCTGTCGGAGCTGGAACGTCTCGCCGGCGCGATAGAGGCGTTCATGTCCGCGAACGCGCACAGCCTGGCAGACCTCGACAGGAGGATCGAAAGGCTCGAAGGCCGCGCCGACGGCGATTCCGCCGAACGGGCGGAAGCGCTGCGCGAGGTGCGCGCATACGCGGCGGCGAACAGGCTCCTGCCCGAAACCGCGCAGACAAGGCGGCAAAGGCAGCCGCAGGGCGAGGAAGCGCCCGTCAGGCGCGGCGACGCGAAACCGCGTAGCCGCGAGACGCAGGCACAGCAGGAACGGCGGCGAGAAAGGAGGGAGCTCCGATGAGGGTGGAGGTCGCCTACCGCGGGCGCATCGAGGCGTTCGACACCGACCGTTTCACCGAGGCGCAGCCGTTCTCGGGCAAGAGCATGCTCGCCGATCTTACGCTCGACTACGCAGACGTCGAGAAGAAGGGCCTCTGGCTCACGGCGCACTGCTACGCCGCGAACGAGGCCTACCGGACAGACGGCGGAGAGGCCCCCGAGGCGAGGCGCGAGAAGGGCTGGAGGTTCCAGCTCGCCACCCCGAGAGAGGCCGCCGGAATCGAGAGCGTCACCCTGGACGGCTCGACGGTGCTCGCGAGGCTCTTCGGCGAGCTCGTGGACGTCGCCAGGGTAGATCGCGCTTGCGCCCTCTTCGTTGGGCCCGGAGGGTCGCTCGCCAGCCGCATCGTGAGGCTGAGCGGCTACCTGGCGAACGACGACGAGAGGCTGGCGGCAAGCCAGGCGCTCATGGCGGAGGCGGTCGGCGTCACTCCGCTTACACTCGAAAGGGCGGTCGAGGCCGAAGCGGCACAGGAGGTGCCAGCAGACGACATGGAAGACGATTGGATGGAAGGATTCGGAAATGATTAAAGCGGTGTTCAGGGGAATCGGGGCGTTCGTCCGCTGGATGTTCAAGGCGGTGTTCCGGTTCATGTAGGCAAGGCGCACCTTCCAATCGCCGTTTCACGCGCAATTGCATGCGAAAAGAAGGATAATTGAGAAACGGCGCGCATTCCGTCCCTCGAGACCGATCCCTATCCAAGCACGAAAGATCGAAGCTATGAACGAAATCGCAGAAGATAATAAAAGAAAGCCCAAGCTCACCGTCGAGGAGCAGATAGAGCACCTGAAGTCCAAGGGCGTGACCTTCGAGCTGTGCGACGAGGGAGAGGCCTCTCGCATCCTCTCCGAGCAGGACCACTACTTCCGCCTCGCGGCGTACCGCGTGCTCTTTCCCAAACGGGTGGGCGGCAAGCACGACGGCGAGTATGCCGAGCTCGACTTCGGGCAACTGGTCGACCTCGCGGGGATAGACCAGGAACTGCGCAGGTTCCTGCTGCCGCTCACACTCGACGTGGAGAACGCCGCCAAGACAAAACTCGTCGAGAAAATAACCGACAATCGCAACGAGGACGGCTACTCCGTCCTCGCCGACTACCTCACGCACCTCAACCACGCCGAGCGCAACAGGCGCGAAGGCGAGATCTCGCGCTTGGAGAACGACGCCTACCTCGGACCGCTCGTCGAGCGCTATCCGCTAGACGAGATGCCGGCATGGGTGTTCCTGGAGCTGTCGTCGTTCGGCGCGTTTGCCAGCTTCTACCTCTTCTGCGCAAACCGATGGGGCGATACGGAAATGAGAGATGACCATTACCTTCTCAGGCGAGCGAATTCGCTCAGGAACGCCGCTGCCCATTCGAGCGCCGTCATCAACGGCTTGGGTATCTCCTCGGCCACGTCGACGAGATACCCCGCATCGGTCGCGAAAGCGCTCGGCGACGCAGGTGTCTCGAAGCGCCTGAGACGATCCAAGATGCGCAATCCGCGAGTGCTCCAGACGACGGTGCTCGCCTATGCCTGCAACCGTTTCGTCACCCGAGAAAGGCAGGCGAGAGCATACGACGGATTCCTGGCATTTAGGCAACGTGCAGAGGAGAACTCGGATTGGTACAGGGGGAACACGACTATCATCTCGGCATACGACTTTCTGTCAAAGGTCTTCCAGGCATGGCTGAGCCAACGGTGATACTGGTAAATCCTATATGCTCGATTTGACAAACGGGCCGCAATCACGATAATTATAGCCAGACAGAAACCTTCGGGTTTGCGGGGCGGGATCGTGAAAGCGATTCTGCCCTATTTTTTTGCTAAATCGATGCGGGTCTTGCCCGATGCCGCTTGACTGAATGCAGGCATGTCCTGCGGTCGCGATCGCCTTCATCGGCATGCCGATGAAGAAGCGTATGACCAGATTCACTATTCTACCTTCTCGCACGCATACACTATCGTCCTTTCGTGCCCGTTCCACCTGCCGTAGCTGCAGGTGCAGAACGCCTTGACGCTTTCTGCACGAGCGTCTCCATCGAGCACGACGTCAGCTTCCGCCAAAAGCCTCCCGAGCCAGGAGTCGAAATCCCCGGTGCCGGCGAAGTCCAAACGCTTGTATTCGGTGTTGGAATCCACGATACCCGCCGCGATGACGCTCAGGCGCCTCTTGCCCTCGGGCGTCTGAAGGAGACTCTCGCTGTGTGCCTCGGCGAAGCCTCTGTC
>DBFEBE010000117.1:0-4846 GCA_048318985.1 Collinsella sp. | reverse complement strand
CCCGTCGGCGCGCCGACGCCGCTAGGGGCGGCGCTTCCTGCCTCCCGCCTTGGCGTCCTTCTTGATCTTCGCCATGAAGAACCCCTCGAACTCACGGGACGGGCAGACGGTGAGCGCCCCTTCGATGCCGCAGGGGAGCGTCTTCCAGTCCCCCTCGAGCGCTATGGGGACGATTTCGCAGTCGCGATGCCGCGCCAGCGCCGCGGCGACCTGATCCTCGTTTTCGGCGGGAAGGATCGAGCAGGTGGAGTAAAGCAGCTCGCCGCCGGGCTTGAGTACGCGCAGGGCGCGGTCGAGCAGGGCCCGCTGAGAGCGCACGCTGCGGTCGAGGTTCCTGGCATCCATGTGGCGCGCCGCGCGCGCGTCGCCGGCCCTTACGGTGCCGCTGCCCGTGCAGGGCGCGTCGAGCAGGATCTGGTCGAATGAGAAGAACGTGTCGAGCTTGCGGGCGTCGCAGCGCATGACCTGTACGTTCTTTGCTCCCAGCTTCGCCAGGTTGTAGCCGAGCTTCTCGGCGCGCGGGCCGTTCATCTCGCAGGCGGTGAGGCGTGCGGCGCCTCCCAGCAGCGCCGCGATCTGGCTCGTCTTGCCGCCCGGCGCCGCGCACATGTCGAGGATGTCCGCATCGGTGCGGGGGTTCAGGGCGAGCGGGGGCAGCATGGAGGAAAGGCTTTGGAGGTAGACCTTGCCGTCCCGGTAGATGTCGAGGTCCCATACGGCGCGCTCGCGCACGCCGTCGAGCACGAAGGCGTCCTCGTACCAGGGGCGCCGGTCGTACTCGATCCCGGCCTCGTCGAGAGCGCGCGCGATCTGGGCGGCATCCGCCTTCAGGGCGTTCGCGCGCAACGTGACGGGGCGGTCCGCGGCCTCGCGGACGCCCTCGAGCGCGCGGATCGCGTCGTCGGCCCCGTAGGCAGCCTCGACGGCCTCGACGAGAAATGCCGGAATCTCGCCGGCGCGGTCGGTTGTTTCGTTCATGGTCCCTCCGGACGGTTCGCTCGCTTGGGTACTCAATAGTAGCGAAAGAGCGCGCGGAGGGCACGCGCGGCCGGTGACGCCCGCGGGCGGCGTTCGGGAGCCCTGGGCTACAGGATCGCCGCGAGCGCCACGAGGGCGACTCCGAAGGCGAGTGCCGCTCCGTCGAGGGCGCGCAGGGGGTAGCGCTTGAAGCTGCTCTGCCTCGTCCTGAGGTAGAAGCCCCTCTGCTCGGCCGCGAGCGCGCAGGCGTCGGTCTTGCTGACGCTCGAGATGAGCAGGGGCACGCAGAGCGGGAGCATGAGGCGGAGCTTCTTGATGGGGTTCCGGGTGTCGTACTCGACGCCGCGCGCGGTCTGCGCCTCCATGATCGCATTCATCTCCTGCGAGAAGACCGGGACGAAGCGCAGGGCGGTCGTGAAGGTGAACGCGTAGCGGTAGGGCACGTGGAGCACCTCGACGCAGGCGTTGGCGAGGTCGTTGAGCTTGGTGACGGTAAGCATGAGGATGAGCGGCAGCGCCACGCCGAGCAGGCGCAGGGCCGTTCGCGCGCCGGATGCGATCCCCTCGTCGGTGATGCCAAGCACGAGCGGTGTCCCCGACCGCACGAAGAGCGTCTGGAGGGCGAACATGAGCAGCCCGAGCGGGACGAGTACGCCGAGCAGGGAGAGCGAGCGTCCTAGCGACCCCGCGTACGCGCTCAGGCAGAGCGTGAGGGCCAGCAGCCCGATGAGTGCCGGGAAGCTGTGCGCGAGAAAGGTCGCGAGGATGATGCATGCGGCGAGCGCGAGCTTGGCGACCGGGTTCAGGCGGTGCAGGACGGTTTCGCCCGGAAGGTAGTCGATGACGTTAGTCATGGAAGATCAGCTCCTTCACGGTGTCGACGATCCCCGACACCTCTTCGATGCCGGCGAAGGCGGTATAGCCCTGGGCGGCAAGCCGTGCGGACAGGTCGATCACGTTCGGGGGCGCAATCGAGGCGCGCGCCATGAGGTCGGCGTCGGAGAAGATCTCGTGCGAGGCGCCGCAGGCGAGCATGCGGCCGTCTGCCATGACCGCGATCCGGTCGGCGAAATCAGAGACGACCTCCATGTCGTGGCAGACCATGAGCACGCCGCAGCCGCGCTCCGCCATCTCGCGAACGGTCCCCATGACGGTCATGCATTCACGGTAGTCGAGTCCGCTCGTGGGCTCGTCGAGGATCACCAGGGCAGGGTCGAGGACGACCGTGCTCGCGAGGGCGACCAGCTGGCGCTGACCGCGCGACAGCGAGAAGGGGGCCTCCGCAGCCGGCAGGCCGAAACGGTCGATGACCGCCCGGGAGCGCTCCAATGCCTCGTCGCGCGGCGTGCCGTGCAGCATGAGCCCGAAGGCGACTTCGTCGAGGACGGTGTTTTGGCAGAGCTGCCGGTCCGGGTTCTGGAAGAGCGTGGCGACGCGGGTCGCGAGCTTCGAGACGGGAACGGAGGCGGTATCCATGCCGGCCGCGACGACGCTGCCGCGCGAGGGTTTGAGCAGGCCGTTGACGAGCTTGGTGAGGGTGGTCTTGCCCGCTCCGTTCTGGCCTACGACGCCCATGATCTCGCCGGCGCGCACCGTGAGCGCAAGGTCGCTCACCCCGGCTCCGCCCGCAGGATAGCGGAAGTCCACGCCGGACAGCTCCAGGACCGCGGGGCGCGGAGCGGGGCCCCGCTCGCCTGCTCCCGCCGCGGCGCGGACGCGGGGTCGCGCCGCGTCCGTCGCGCGGGGCTCGGGCTCGACCCCGTGGGCGCGCAGGATCCGATCGATCTGCGCGAGCGCCGATGCCACGTCGAGGGCCGGAAGGGGGTCCTCGAGGATCCCTTCCGCAGCGAGACTGTTGGAAACGCGCGCGCACCGTGGGCTGTCGACACCGATCCGGCGCAGCTGCGCGCCTTGCGCGAAGACCTCGCGCGGGCCGCCGTCGAGGGCGACGCGACCGTGATCGAGCACGACGACGCGGTCGCAATAGGCGGACAGCAGAGCGACTGCCTGCTCGATGACGATGACGGTGACGCCGTGATCGCGGTTGACGCGGCGAAGCGTCTCGAAAACCGAACGGGAGCTGACGGGGTCGAGCGCGGCGGTGGGTTCGTCGAGCACGAGCACGCGGGGTCGAAGGGCGAGGGCGGCGGCGATGGCGACTTTCTGCTTCTGGCCGCCCGAGAGCGTCGCGATCTCACGGTCGCGGAGCGAGGCGATGCCCACGGCCTCGAGTGCGCCGACGAGCCTGCCCTCGATCTCGTCGTGCGGCACGCCGAAGTTCTCGAGGCCGAACAGGATCTCGTCCTCGACGACGGATGCGACCATCTGGGCATCGATGTCCTGGCTGACGCTTGCGACCGTGCGCGAGATGTCGGTCAGCGAGACGTCGCAGGTGTCTGCGCCCGCGATGCGGACGGCGCCGAAGAACTCGCCGGCATAGTGGTGCGGCGCGGCTCCCGAGAGAAGCGCGGCGAGGGTCGACTTGCCGGCGCCCGCCGCCGCGACGACGCCGACGACGCTTCCCTCGGATATGGAGAGGTCGATGTCGACGAGCGCGGGGTCGGCGGCATCCGCATATCGGAACGTGACGTGCTCGATGCTGATGATCGGTTCCATGGAGGCCTTCCTGATGGACGGAGCCGCCCCGGCCGCATCGCGCGGTCGGGGCGGCGGGGTGGGCTATCGGTTGAGCGCGGTGCGCAGCGGGGCGCTGAGGCACTGGACGACCAGCGCGTTGAAGACGGTTGTTCCCAGCACGAGCGGGACCTTCACCAGCACGGTGGGGAGCGCGGCGCCCATGAGCAGGGTTCCGGCGACGGCGAAGAGGGTGCCGGAGACGAGGGTGGCGAGGCCGCCTGCCGCCAAGGGCGTCACGTCGTGCCCGGCGATGCGCAGGCCGGCCCGTCCGATCAGGGCGGCGCACGTCGCCCCCGCGAGCTCCGTGGCGAAGTTGAGCCCGGGGATGGACGTGGAGAACTGGATCACGGCGGCGGAGATGAGGCCGAAGACGGCCGCCTGGCGCACGTCGGCACCCGTGAGCAGGATGGCGAGCGTGTAGGCCGAGATGATGAACTGCGGCTTGATGCCGGCGGCGAGCAGGACGGCGAGCAGGACGAGCGAGCCGATGGCGGCTTCGCGGCGGATAGGGGAGGCGACGGTGCGCGCCTGGGCGCTGGGATCGATGTCCATGGATGGCTCCTGGTTCATGTCAGAGTTTGGGATGGCGGTCGATGGGCGAGGCTCAAGGGGACCTTCGCTTGGCGCCCTTAAGCCTTGAGGACGCGGCGCAGCGGGATGTAGAGCGCTTGGACGAGGATGGCGTTGAACACGGCGGTCGCCACGATGACGGGCACCATGGCGGCGGCGAGCTCCATGACCGCGCCGATGAGGGCCATCTTGATCACCATGAAGACGAGGCCGGACAGGACGGTCGTGACGAAGGTCCCCACGAGCGGGACGAGCTTCTCGCCGGTGCCGCGCATGCCCGCCTTGACGATGAGCGCCATGACGACGGCCGCGACGCCTTCGGCGGCGAAGTCGATGAACGGGGAGGTGGTGGTCACCTGGATGACGGCGGCCGAGATGAGGCCGATGGCGAGGGCCTGCAGCGTACTCGGGCGGACGATGAGGATGGTGAGGCAGAAGGCGGAGATGATGAACTCGGGGCTGATGAGGCCGCCGGAGACGCTCGAGATCGCGCGGCCGACGGTGAAGTTGAGGATGAACCCGGCGGCGAGCAGGATGGCGAGCAGGACGAGGGAGCGGATGTCGAGGCCGCCCTCCTGCTGAGAAGTCGAGACGGTGCGGGGCTGGGTGGTCGGGGTGTTCATGGCGGTTCCTTTCGATGAATGCGGCGGCGCCGCGGGGG
>DBFEBE010000116.1:0-4884 GCA_048318985.1 Collinsella sp. | reverse complement strand
GACGGACGCCTCCGGTACACTTTCCCATGATAAAGTGCTCAACTGGAGGTTCTCGAACAGAATTGGACCCCTGGCCGCTGGATAGCGAGACAGCTCGCAAAAATCCACTCACTTCGGGGGTGAGAGAATGCTTCCGGCCCCTCCCCGCCATGAACGGACAGGCAACGATCGGGTCGGCGCCTCAAAATCGAAGGATGCGATCGCCGGCCAAAGCTCCCGCCATGAAAAGAAGCGCCCGTCACCACATCGACAGATGCGGTGACGGGCGCTTCATAAGCTTACGCACATAGAGATTGCGCGCCGCCACGCACTGCCCTCGCACGACGGCGCCAGTCCGATATGCACATTAGGCCTCGTATACGATCTTTCCGCCAGAAACGGTCAGCTCGGAGACCGTGTCGAGCACCTCGGCGGGCTCGCACTCAAAGAGGTTACGCGACAGCACGCATACGTCGGCCTCCTTGCCCACGGCGAGCGTACCCAAACGATCCTCGACGCCCATGGCGTATGCGGATCCGTGCGTGTAAGCGCGCAGGGCCTCGGCCATGGTGATGCGTTCCTCGGGGAACCAGCCCTCGGGGTTGGATCCATCCTCGAGCATGCGGTAGACCGCGCCGTAAACCTCCTCCATGGGCTCGATCCCGACGACCGGGAAATCGGACCCCAGGCTCACGTTCGCGCCCGAGGCCAACAGGCTGCGGATGGGCCAGGAGAGCGCCGCGCGGTCGGGGCCGACCGCATCGTCCTTGGCAAGATCCCCCATGTCGAGCAACATGTGCCAGGGCTGCATGCACGGAGAGATCCCGAGCTGGGCGAAGCGCGGCAGGTCCTCGGGCTGGACCGTCTCGTCATGCTCCATGCAGTGGCGAATGCCCCGCTTGCCGTAGAGGCGCTCGGCCTCCTCGAAGCAGTCGAGTACGTAGCGCACGGAGCGGTCGCCGATGGCGTGAATGCGCGTCGGAACGCCCCACTCGCACGCCTTGAGCATCGCCGTGCGGACATGCTCGGGATCTTCGGCGGGCTCACCAGCGTTGCCCGGCGCGTTGCTGTAATCGTCAAGCATCCAGGCGGTGTGATCCGAGCACACGCCATCGATGAACTGCTTGAAGCCGTTCCACTCGATGGTCGTATCCGGGAAGTCGTACTTGGCGCGGATCTCGTCGAGCGTCATGGTCTCGACCTCGAAGAGGTCGGTGTACATGAACACGCGCAGCGGGAACTCGCCCGCGCGGTTCATGTCCGCGAACACGCGATATGGGTCCTCGAGGCTCACGAACGTGGGGTTGACCGCGCCCACGGACGTGATGCCGTACGACACCGCGCGCCGGGCCGTCTTGGCAAAGGATTCCTTGGCGCGCTCCAGCGGCGGGTTGTAGACCTGGTCCATGAACAGGGCGCCGGCGTTGTTGGAGAAGATGCCGGTGAGGCCGCCGTTCTCATCCTTCAGGATCTTGCCGCCTACCGGGTCGGGGGTGTCGCGCGTGACGCCGACCTTCTCGATGGCGCAGGTGTTGGCGCTGAACGTGTGCATGTCGACTTGCGAGAGGAACACCGGGCGATCGGAGATGTAGGCGTCGATCATCTTCGCCGACGGCATCTCGGGAACCTCCCATTGGAACTGGATGGCCTGGACGCCCACGAGCCATTCGTTGTCGGGATGGCTCTCGGCGAACGCCTTCATGCGCTCCATCACCTGCTCGAAACTCGTGCAGTCGATGAGGTTGACGCAGAAGTCGGGGTCGGTGGTCATCGCGCCTTGCGCGAAATGCGTATGGGAATCGATGATGCCCGGCATGATGAGCCTGTCGCCGAACTCGCGCACGTCGGTATCGGGCCCGATGAACGGAGCGAGGTGCAGGTCATCGCCGCACGCAACGATCTTGCCGTCGGCGATCGCGACGCCGCCCTTGAACGGGGAAAGGCCGTCCCCGGTGAACACCGCGTCGCTCTTGAGGACCAATTCGGCCTGAACTACCTGAGACATAGAATTACCTCCTAAGAATCGATAGAAACGCCGGCCGCGGAGCACGCGGCAGATGTTGCCCGCGTGCCGTGCGCCGAACCGGGACCTACGCCTGCCCGTGCTCGAGCGCGCTCAGGCGCTTCATCTCGTACGCCACGAACGCAAGGGTCAATACGAACGTCAGGACGTCGGCGACGGGCTGCGCCCACCACACGCCCTCGACGCCCATCATGCCGCCGAGCACGTACACCGCGGGAATCGTGAACACGATGTAGCGGGCGATGCCGAGAACGGTTGCGATGCCGACCTTCTCGACGCACTCGAAGTAGCTGGAGATGACCTGGCTCGACCAGCCGAGGGCGCCGAGCAGGATGACGATGCGCGTGGCGTCGGCGGAAACCGTCGCGAGCTCGGGGTCGCCGGCGAACAGCAGGCACACGGGGTAGGCGCCGAACCACAAGGCGACCGTGAGGACGGCCACGACGCCGACCTGGACCACGAGCGAGGTCTTGACGAGCTCCTTGAGGCGGCCGTAGGCCTTGGCGCCGGCGTTGTATGCAGCGATGGGCTGGACACCGAAGGTGATGGCCTGAACGACCATCATGATGATGTAGACCACATAGCCGTTGATGACCGCGAACGCAGCGATATCGAGGCTGGATCCAAGGACGCCCAGCTGGTTGTTGACCACGGTGGTGTACACGGAGCTTGCAGCCTGGAGCAGGAACAGGGGCGTACCGACCTTGATGATCTGAAGGCAGAGCTTGGGCTCGAGCTTGATATCGGATGCCTTGATCTGGAAGACGGAGCGCTTGCCGCCCACGAAGTAGTAGATGACCGCGAACCAGATGCCGATCGAGAGGCCGTAGTAGATGCCAGCGCCGGTAACGCCGAACTTGAACACGAACGTCGACGCGGCGAGCCACAGGATCGCGACGACGGCGGAGACCATCTGGATGGTCGCCGCGGCCTTCGGCTTCTCATCGATGCGGAGCATGCCGCAGAGCATCTGGCCGATCACGCAGAACGGCAGGCACAGCAGGAACACGCGGATGGCGCCCACCGAGTCGTCGAAGATGTCGGGCGTGGCGCCCAGGAAGCCCACGAGCTGCGGGGTGAAGAGCTCGGCGAGCGCGACGAGCACGACGATGAGCACCGTCGTGAGCCAGAAACCCTGGGAGAACGCATGGCTCGCGCCCTCCTTGTCGCCGGCGCCCAGGCGCGCCCCGGCGACCGTGGACACGCCCACGGCGAGCGCGCTGCCGAGCGCGACGTTCAGCAGCTCGATCGACATGATGATGGACACGCAGGCCAGCCCATGGGAGCCCAGGCCGTTACCCATGATGATGCCCTCGATGATGACCATGATGATCTGGGCGAGCATGCCCATGAACGCGATGGAGCTGTACTTGATGAACAGCTTGGGAACCGGCGATGTGCCGAGCTCGCGGTCTTCCGCCTCCTCGACTACCCTGGTCTCGACTTCTTCCGCCATCTGATGCCTCCTTCATGTTGCCTCGCACGGACCGCAGGGGCCGTGCCCGTTGACATCACTGTATGAAGAAGACGCTCAGCGCCGAAATACCAGACTGCAGGCGGTCGGGTTAACCCGGTTGACATGGTTTACCTGCGGAAAGTAATACGATGACATACCGTTCGCGGAACCTGAGACCCCTGCGGTGAGACCATGGGCGGTCCAGCGCGCACGCAGCTACCTTCGCCAGAACGCATCCAGCAAGTCTGCGCGCGCGTTCACACCGACCTTGCCATATATCCGATGCAGATGGGCTTTGACCGTACCGGGGGAAATGACCAGCTCGCTTGCGATTCCCTGGACGTCCGCCCCGCGCACGAGCAGGTCGAGCACCTCGACCTCGCGCTTGGAGAGCTTGTGCGCCTCAGCGAAGAGCGCGAGCTTCGAGACGACATCTCCCCCATCCATCGAGACGGTTCCCCCGCCCAAATCCCCTTCGTTCGGGTGTCGGGCATAGACCGAGAAGATCTCCCGATACCTGCGGAAAAGCTGCACCGCCGTGGCGACCATAAGCACGTTTTCCGAGATGTTGCGCTCTTGCAAATGCCAGAAGAACGAGCCGGCCACCACGCTGTCCGCCGGAGGATGGATGATCAAGATCATGAGCGTATCCTCAGCGATGACGCAAAGGGTCAGCGCCACGGCGACGATGAAAAAGGTGCGCGAGCGCTCGAGATCGAGCTTCACGGCACGAGAATCCGTGAGCCGATACCGAACGCCGGCGAACACCAAACACGCAAGAAGCGCCATGTCGCGCGTAAGCCAATACAGATACTGCTGAACCGTCCCAGACGCACCGGACCGAGGCACGAACGCCAGCATGAGCACGCCGACCGGGACGACGAATGCCATAATCCGAGCCGGCTTCACCTCAACGTGCGCACGCATCAGCACCCAAACCCAAAGGCACAGCAGAATGGTGAGACCCAGCACCAGACTGGGAACCGGATGGGTGAGCGGCTGCTCAAACGTAACCAGATAGTCGTGCTTGTTGCGCGCGTACTCGTCAAAGAAGATGAGCGAAAGGTCGAGGCCGTAAACTGCGTACCCCAGCGCTGCGACCACGCAGTCTCTGCGTCGGGTCATGAGCCAGACGACCAGGGAGACCGAGCATGCGACCAAAGCGACACCAATCAACATGACCGTATAGAAGAAGAACAGCAGATTCATCGGTTCCCGCCCTTCCGCCACGCGTGCTTCCGCACGGCACCACATCCTCCACAGCGACCGCATGCGACCCGTATAGGGGGTCCGTCCCGGCTCTCACCCCCGAAGTGAGTGGAAAATGACGGACGCCTCCGGTACACTTTCCCATGATAAAGTGCTCAACTGGAGGTTCTCGAACAGAATTGGACCCCTGGCCGCTGGATAGCGAGACAGCTCGCAA
>DBFEBE010000115.1:0-12160 GCA_048318985.1 Collinsella sp. | reverse complement strand
GAGCGCCCAGAGCCTGCACACGGTCGCGACCGACGTCCGCCGCTCCACCGTCGCCTACATCCAGGAGCATGCGAGCGACTTCGCTGGCGTGCAGGTCGTCGAGCGCACGCAGCGTCAGTACCCGTACGGCACCCTCGCCGGCCACGTTCTGGGCTATACCGGGACGATCACCTCGGAGCAGCTCGAGGCGCGCAGCGAATCCCTCGAAGAGGGGTCCGCCGACGCCCGCGCCGGCCAGATCGAGTACGTTTCCGGAGACATCGTGGGCCAGTCCGGCGTCGAGATCCAGTACGAGAGCCTGCTGCAGGGCATCCGGGGCGAGCAGGTCGTCTCGGTCGACGTGTACGGCAACGTCACGGGATCGAACTCCTCGGTCCCGCCCGAGCCCGGCAGCGACATCAAGCTCACGCTCGACCTCAAGATCCAGCAGGCGTGCGAGGACGGCCTCGCGCACGCGATGAGCGCCGCGCAGAGCCTCGGCTTCCCCGAGGCGAAGAAGGGCGCCTGCGTCTGCATGGACGTCACGAACGGCGAGATCCTCGGCATGGCGAGCGCTCCCGTCTTCGATCCCTCGGTCTTCATCGGCGGCGTCTCAAACGACGCCTGGGCCGCGCTTTCGAGCGAGGAGAGCGGCTATCCCATGATCAACCGCGCGATCGCGGGCCAGTACATGTCCGCCTCCACCATCAAGCCGCTTTCCGCCCTCGCCGCGCTCAAATACGGCGTGTACACGGAGGGCCAGACCACCGTGTGCACCGGTTGGTGGACCGGCATGGGCGAGGCGAACGGCAAGTACTGCTGGGATCATGCGGGACACGGCACCATGAACCTCCAGACGGGCATCACGATGTCCTGCGACCCGGTGTTCTACGACATCGGCAAGGCGTTCTTCTACGACGAGAAGAACCCGGAAGGCCTCCAGGAGGTCTTCCGCGGGTGGGGGCTCGGCTCGACCACGGGCGTTGATTTGCCGAGCGAGGCGGCCGGCCGCGTTCCCGATGCGGAATGGAAATCCGATTTCTTCTCCGATTGGGAGGACGCCGACCGCTCCTGGAACGGCGGAGACATGTGCAACATCGCTATCGGGCAGGGCGATATCCTCGTAACGCCGCTTCAGATTGCGTGCGTCTACGCGGGCATCGCGAACGGGGGGGCGGAGTACGTGCCGCACGTCTTCCTTTCCGCCGTCGGCCGCGACGGGACGGGCGAGGCCGCTTCCTACAAGACCCGGAAGCGCCTCGAGGGCACGTTCGGCAAGCAGTCCGATATCGACCTTGTCAAACGAGGCCTGTACGGCGTCATCTATGAGGAGTCTCCCAGCCAAGCTGCTCATTTCACCAACCTCGACGTGACCGTCGAGGGGAAGTCCGGCACCGGGCAGAAGAGCGGTGAGGACGACTACTCCTGGTTCGTCGTGTACGCGCCGGCCGAGGATCCGAAGTACGTCGTCGCCGCCATGGTCGAGCAGGGCGGCTTCGGCTCCACGAGCGCGATCCATGCGGTGCGCGACGTGCTGGGGGCCATCTACGATCAGCCCGACACCGCCGGCGACACTGCCGGCGACGGCGCGCGATAGGAGGGAGGCGCATGGTTTCGAAGCGGAAAAACGCGTCGAGCGAGGCGCTCGACCGCGTCAACAAGCGCATAGGCCAGGCACGCGGCTCCTTCAAGAACGTCGTGAGCGTGCCCGTGCTCGTCGCGTCCGTCGCGCTCATCGCGTACGGCGCCTTGGTAATCTGGACGGCGTCGCTGTCCATCTCCGCCGCATCGTTTTCCCGCCATCTGCTGGGCATCGGCCTGGGCGCGTTCCTCGCCGTCTTATGCTGGCGCGCGGACTGGCGCGGGCTGTCCGGGCTTTCGACCGTCCTGCTCGTCCTCGACCTGGCGATCATCTTCTCGCCTTACATCCCCGGCCTTTCGTACAACGCGAAGGGCATGACGGGATGGATCGAGATCCCGGGCATCCACCTGACGTTCCAGCCGGTCGAGCTTGCCAAGATCGTGACCGTGTTCCTTATCGGCGGCCTCGGGGCCCAGTACAACGGCCACATCGGTTCGGTGCGCGACTACGTCAAGCTCTGCGGCATGCTCGCCGTCCCGTTCTGCGCCGTGGTCGCTGCCGGCGACCTGGGAAGCGGTCTGGTCGTCTTCTGCTCAGGCGCCCTCATCATCATGATGAGCGGACCCAAGAAGGAATGGGTCCTGTCCACCATAGCCGTGCTCATCGGGCTGGTGGCGCTTCTTCTCGCCGCGGACTCCGTGGTGGACAGCATCGTGGGCCACGATACGCTCATCAAGCAGTACCAGATGAATCGACTGCTCGTCTTCCTCGACCCGTCGGCCGACACGACGGGCGCCGCCTACAACCTGCAGCAGTCCATGATCGCCGTCGGTTCCGGCGGCTTCTTCGGGAAGGGGGTCGGCGCCGCGACCCAAGCGGCGGAGGGATTCCTCCCCGAGGCGCACACGGACTTCGTGTTCGCCCTGCTCTCCGAGGAGTTCGGCTTCGCCGGGGCCATGGTCCTGCTCGGCTTGTACGCGCTGCTCATCTTCTCGACGATCCGTATCGCGTACCGCTCGGATTCGCAGTTCCTCCGACTCGTCGCCGTCGGCATCGTGGGAATCTGGCTGTTCCAGATCCTGGAGAACATCGGCATGTGCATCGGGCTCATGCCTATCACCGGAATCCCGCTTCCGTTCATCAGCTTCGGCTCAAGTTCCATGTTGATGCAGATGGCCAACGTCGGCATCGTCCAGTCGATCTGGCGCTGCCGCACCAAGGCCGCGTAGCAGAGAGGAGGGGAATGCCGTGCGCATTCCGTTCGATACCCTGATCGGGGCCTTGAAGATGGGGGCCTCGTCGCTCCACGAGGGTGCGGCTCCCGTCCGAGTCGCCGTCCTCGTGGATGCCGGCGCCTCGCGTCAGCAGGCCGAGTGGCTTCGCGACGCGCTCGTCCCCCAGACGGTCAGCGCGCTCGTCCGCGTCGCGGCCATTCGCGACGCCAATCCCGAGATAAAGCCCGATACCGACCTCGCGATCGTGCTCGCGGGCACTTCCGGCATGCTCGAGGACGCCGTCCGGTCGGTGCTTGTCGCGGGGGTCCCCTGCGTCGTCGTCGCCGAATCCTCCGTCGAGGCGCCCTTCGCGTGCGGCGACGCGCCCATGCTCGGCCTCGTTGCGTCCCAGGACCGTACGTCGCTGCTCCAGGGTCTCGCCCATTGGGTCGTCGCGCGCAGCGACAAGCGCACCGCCTTCGCGGCGGCGTTTCCCTTCATGCGCGTCGCGGCGGCGTCGCGTGCCGTTCGCTCCGCCTCGCTCACGAACCTCGCCACCGGCGCCCTCGTGTTCGTTCCCGGGGCCGATTTTCCCGCCATGACCCTCGTCCAGGCGGGCATGCTCCTCGAGCTCGCGTCGATCTTCGGCAAGCCGATGCGCCCCGAGCGCGCCTACGAGCTCGCCGTGGTCGGCTGTTGCGCGTTGGCGCTTCGCGGGGCCGCGCGCGCAGCGTCCCGCGCGTTGCCTCGGTGGTCGCTTGCGATCAAGGCTCTGGTCGGCGGTGCCGGTACGCTCGGGATCGGGCGCGCGCTCTGTGCCTTCTACGAGCGTGATTTCGATTACTCCCGCCTCAACGAGGTCGTCGGCGGCGCGTTCTCGCGCGTTCGCGACCTGACGTCATCCGTTCCCACCCCGACCGTTTAAGGAGGAGGCACCGTGCGCCTTGCCTACGAAGACCGCTTCAGCGAGCTCGAGCCGCTGCTCGCCCGCGTCGAAAAACCGAGTCGTTACATCGATCACGAATGGGGGACCAAATCGGACCCCACCGCACCGTTCCGCGTGTGCCTGATCTACCCCGACGTCTACGAGGTCGGCCTCCCCAACCAGGGCATAGCCATCCTCTACGCGGTCCTGAACCGCCAGGAGGGCATCTCATGCGAGCGGGGCTACGTCCCCTGGATCGATATGGCCGACGCCATGCGCGCGGCGAACGTCCCGCTGCTGTCTCTCGAGGGGGCGGCGCCGGTCGCCTCGTTCGATATCGTCGGGTTCCACGTGCCCCACGAGATGGCCGTGACCAACTACCTCGAGGCGCTCGACCTTGCGGGGATCCCGCTGCTCTCCGCCGATCGCGCCGAGGACGATCCCATCGTCATCGCGGGCGGCCCCTCCGTCTACAACCCCGAGCCCGTCGCATGCTTCTTCGATGCCGTCATGATCGGCGAGGGCGAGGAGCAGATCGTCGAGGCCTCCCGCTGCGTCGAGCGCATGCGCGCCCGCGGTGCGTCCCGCATCGATATCCTGCGCGCCCTCGCCCGCGTAGGCGGCGCGTACGTGCCCGCCCTGTACGAGGTCAGCCATGAGGGGCCGTGCACCGAGCACGGCTATACGGTGCCGCGCGAAGGGGAGGACGTTCCCGAGGTCGTCTACAAGTGCGTGGTGCGCGACTTCGGCGCGACCGACCCCGTCCCGCAGAGCATCGTGCCCTACGCCCAGCTCGTCCACGACCGCCTCTCCATCGAGGTCTTGCGCGGCTGCGCTCGCGGGTGCCGCTTCTGCCAGGCGGGCATGACGTACCGACCCGTTCGCGAGCGCACGCCCGACCAGATCGTGGGCGCCGTCACGCGCGGCCTGTCCGAGATGGGATACGAGGAGGTCTCGCTCACGTCGCTCTCCACGACCGACCATTCGTGCTGCGCCCCCATGCTTGCCCGGCTCAACCGCCGCCTTGCCGACACGGGCACGCGCGTGTCCATTCCGTCGCAGCGACTCGATTCGTTCGGCGTCGACATGGCGCTTTCCGTGGCGGGGGAGAAGAAGGGCGGCCTCACCTTCGCCCCCGAGGCGGGAAGCCAGCGGCTGCGCGACGTCATCAACAAGAACGTCACCGAGGAGGACCTCGAGCGCGCGACGCGCGCGGCCTTCGAGGCCGGCTGGCGTCGCGTCAAGCTCTATTTCATGATGGGGCTCCCCGGAGAGACCGACGATGACATCAGGGCCATCGCAGACCTCGCCGACAGGACCTACGAGCTCGCCCGCGAGGTCGTGCCCAAGGGGCAGCGCGGGGGTATCTCCGTCTCGGTTTCCGTCTCCGTATTCATCCCGAAGGCCGCGACGCCGTTCCAGTGGTGCGCCCAGACCCCCGACGAGGAGGTCAAGCGCCGGCAGCAGCTGCTTATCCGCAGCGTCCGTAACCGCGCCGTGCGCGTCCACTACCACGATGCCGAAACCTCCCTCATCGAGGCCGTGCTCTCCCGTGGCGGCCGCGACCTGTCCGGTGTCATCATGGGCGCCTGGCGCCGCGGGGCGCGGTTCGACGCCTGGACCGAGCAGTTCGACCTCGCTCGCTGGGAGGATGCCGCCCGCGAGGAGGGCATCGACCTCCGCGCCGTCGCGCAGACGCCCTTCGAGCTCGATGCGCGCCTTCCCTGGGAGCATGTGAGCCCCGGCGTATCGCGCGGGTTCCTGCTTCGCGAGTGGCGGCGCGCGATGAATGCCGAGACCACGCCCGACTGCACCCGGACCTCCTGCACCGGGTGCGGCATCTGTCCGACCCTGCATGCCGAGAACGTCCTGGTAGGTGAACGCAAATGACCGCTACCTCCTCTGCGCCCCTCTTCCGCCTGCGCGCCTCCTATGTGAAGCACGGCCGGCTCGCCTATCTGGGCCATCTGGAACTCATCCACACCATCGAGCGCATCGTCCGTCGCGCCGGCCTCCCGTTCGCCGTCACGCAGGGCTTCTCCCCGCATATGCGCGTCGGCTTCACCTCGGCGCTGCCGGTCGGGACCTCATCGGATGCCGAGTACTTCGACCTCTTCATGACCGAGTACGTTCCCGCCCCGGTCGCCCTGGACGCCCTGCGCGCGGCCTCGCCCGCCGACCTCGAGCCGTCTGGTGCATGCTATCTGGACGTCCGCGCCCCCGCGCTTACCGCCGAGATCACGCGGGCGCTGTACCGGATCGATCTTGAGCTGGCAGACGGCCTCGACGTCGGCGCGGACCGCCTCGGGCACGATGTCGCCCGCCTGCTCGAGCAGGGGCGCATTCCGTATCTGCGCGGCAAGAAGGAAAAAGAGCTCGACCTCGCGGGGAACCTCGTCTCCTTCGCCGCCTCTCAGACGAGCCCCGGCCGCCTTGCCCTCGAGCTCGATACGCGCATAAGCAACGAGGGCGGCCTTCGTCCCGAGATCCTGCTCGCCGCGCTCGACCGTCTGTGGGCGCCTTCGGGATCAGATTTTGAAGGTCCTATCGTTTCTCGGGGAATCCAGGACTTCGAGCGCATTCCGCGCTATTCTGTCTGTCGGACTGCCCAGTATGCAGAGGATGCTGACGGATCCCTCTTGAGTCCGCTGCGTACCGACGAGCCTTCTCCTGCTCCCAAATCGGTCTCGTCTGTGCCGTCCTTGTGAAGCGGTGGAATCTGCGTCGATGTTTCCTGTTGACGCTGCATTTTTCTGCTGCTAGGATATTCGACTGTTGCACTAACTGATGCATGAAGGGCAAAACAATGTACGCAATCGTTTCAACCGGCGGCAAGCAGTATAAGGTCGCCACCGATGATGTTCTGAACGTCGAGAAGATCGAGGGCGAGGTCGGCACCAAGGTCGAGCTTCCCGTGCTCTTCCTCAACGACGGCAAGAAGATCATCACGGATCCTGCCAAGCTTGCAAAGGCTAAGGTCACTGCTGAGATCGTCGAGCAGTTCAAGGGCGAGAAGCAGCTTGTCTTCAAGTTCCACAAGCGCAAGCGCTACAGCCGTCTCAAGGGTCATCGTCAGCAGCTCACCCGTCTGAAGATCACCAAGGTCCAGGCTACCTCCCGCGCCAAGAAGGCCGCTGCGGCCTCCGAGGCTCCTGCGGCCGAGTAACTCGCGAGAACTGCAAGAAAGTAGGTAACACTCATGGCACACAAAAAAGGTCTCGGTTCGTCCCGTAACGGCCGCGATTCCCGTGGTCAGCGTCTCGGCACCAAGCGCTTCGCCGGTCAGACCGTGACCACCGGCACCATCCTCGTCCGTCAGCGCGGCACGCACATCCACCCGGGCGACAACGTCGGTCGCGGTAAGGACGACACCCTCTTCGCGCTTGTCGACGGTACCGTCGAGTTCACGAAGGGCGTCAAGCACCGCGTGCACGTTCGTCCGCTGGCCAACGCCTAAGCGCACCCTTCATCTTTCGCATCTTTGCATCTTGGGAGACCCTTGGCCACTTGCTGAGGGTCTCCTTTCTTTCTTAAGGAGGCACTGTGTCACAATTCACCGACATCTGCCGCATCAACGTGAAGGGCGGGGACGGCGGCGCCGGTTGCATGTCGTTTCGCCGTGAGGCGTACGTTCCCAAGGGAGGCCCTGACGGCGGCGACGGCGGACGCGGCGGCAACGTGGTCATCCAGGCCTCTGCGCAGCTTTCCTCGCTCATCGACTACCGCTTCAAGCACCACTTCCGCGCGGAGCGCGGCACTCACGGCCAGGGCGCCCGTCGCGACGGCAAGTGCGGCGAGGACCTGGTCCTCAAGGTGCCCATGGGCACGGTGGTCCGCGAGCTCGACGTGGACACCCAGGAGGTGCTCTACGATATCGCCGACCTCACGCATGACGGAGAGCGCGTCATCGTCGCTCCGGGCGGAACGGGCGGACGCGGCAACACGCACTTCGTCACCCCGACCCGCCGTGCCCCGACCTTCGCCGAGAAGGGCGAACCCGCCGATGAGCACTGGATCGAGCTCGAGATGAAGCTGATGGCCGACGCCGCCCTCGTCGGGATGCCCAGCGTCGGCAAGTCCTCGCTCATCGCCCGCATGAGCGCCGCCCGCCCGAAGATCGCCGACTACCCGTTCACCACGCTCGTCCCCAATCTCGGCATGGTCCGCGCCGGCGACTACTCCTATGTCGTCGCGGACGTTCCAGGGCTCATCGAGGGCGCGGCAGAGGGCCGCGGCCTCGGTCATCAGTTCCTGCGCCACATCGAGCGCACGGCCCTGATCCTTCACGTCGTCGACATCACGGGTGGCTACGAGGGCCGCGACCCCATCGAGGACTACCGGATCATCAACGATGAGCTCCGGGCATACGCCGCCGAGCTCGCTGACCGGCCCCAGATCGTCGTCGCGAACAAATGCGACGCAAGCGGGATGAACGAGCGCGTGGCCGAGCTCAAGCGCGTCGCGCTGGCCGACGGGCACGAGTTCTTCGCGGTGTCCGCGCTCACCGGAGCCGGCCTGAACACCTTGATGCTCGCCTGCGGTGAACGCGTGAGCCGGCTGCGCGAGGAGCTGGTTTCCGACGACGTGGATATCTCCATGCTCGACGAGGAGTGGGAGCGCCGTCGCCGCGAGCGCGACCGTGCGTTCTCCGTCGTCCCCGAGGGTCCCGGAATCTGGCGCGTCGTGGGCCGTGGCGTCGAGCGCTTGTGCGTCCAGACCGATTGGGAGAATGAGGACGCTGTCATCTACCTGCAGCACCGCCTGACCCGCATCGGCGTCGACGACGCCCTCGAGCGCGCCGGCTGCGTCGCGGGCGACGAGGTCCGTATCACCGGCTACTCGTTCGCCTACGAGGGGGCCGAGGCGTACGAGTACGAGCAGGCCGTCGAGGAAGGGTCCCTCGACGAGGGCGCTCCTTGTGCCGACGGCTCCGGCGAGTCGGCGGACGGGGGATTCTCGAGCGATGAGTGACGCTTCGCGTGTCGTCAAGCTGCCCTCGCTCGAGTCGAGCGAGGGCGCGCCGACGCGGCTCGGCATCATGGGTGGCACGTTCGACCCCATCCACTACGGGCACCTTGCCGTCGCCGAGCAGGCGCGCGAGGCGCTCCAGCTCGATCTCGTGCTGTTCATGCCCGCCGGCTCCCCGGCGTTCAAGCAGGACGCGCTCGTCTCGGATGCCGAGGACCGCTACGCCATGACGGTTCTCGCCACCGCTGCCAACCCCGCGTTCTATGCGAGCCGATTCGAGATCGACCGACCCGGCGTCACGTACACCGTCGACACCCTCCGCGCGCTCCGCGCGCACTACCCCGATTCTGTCGAGCTCTTCTTCATCACGGGGGCCGATGCCATCCTCGACCTTCTCACATGGCACGATGCGGCCGATATGGCGCGTCTCGCGACGTTCATCGCCGCGACGAGGCCCGGCTACGACATCGTCCAGGCGCAGCGCCGCGTCGAGTCCAGCGGGGTGGGGTTCGACGTTCGCTACATCGAGATCCCCGCCCTTGCGATCAGCTCGACGAACATCCGGGAGCGCGTGCGAGAGGGCAAGAGCGTGCGCTACCTCACGAGCGAGTCCGTCATGGGCTACATCCGTAAAAACGGCCTCTATCGCGCAGGCCGGGACGACTCGGGCGGGCTGCCGTCCGGGGAAGGGGAACAACATGGACGCTATGTGCCCGGTCGATGAGCCGGAGGCCTATCTCGCGCGCGTTCGCGAGCTCCTCGATGTGCGCATGCGCGAGAACCCGCGCCGCCGCAACCATACGCTCGGCGTAGCCCGGACCGCCGCCGATCTTGCTCGGACGTACGGGGTCGACCCGTTTCTCGCGGAGGCAGCCGGCCTTCTGCACGATTGGGACAAGGTCCTTCCCGACGGCGAGCTCATGGCCCGCGCGGCTCAGTACGGCATCCGCATCGCGGGTTCGCCGATCCATGCGGTCCCGTTGCTGCACGGACCTGTCGCCGCTCACGAGCTTCCCGAGCTGTTTCCCGAGCTTCCCGCTTCCGTTTTCCAGGCGGTCTCGCGGCACACGGTCGGCGCGGTCGACATGGAACCCCTCGACATGGTCGTTTTCGTCGCCGATGCCATAGAGCCGATGCGACGCGGCGCGTACGCCGACGAGCTGCGTTCCCGTGTCGGCGCCTGCGACCTTACCCGCCTGTTCTTCGACTGCTTCACTCAGGGCCTCGTCTACGTCATGCAGACGGGTCGGTACCTGTATCCGACCGCCCTCGATATCTACAACTCCTACGCGCTCAGCTGCGCTGGAAAGAAAGGATGACCATGTCCGAATCCAACGATATCCTCGACATCGACGCCGTGGCCGACCGTGACGCCATGATGCCCGTGTCCTCCGACCGTACCGCGGCCAGCCTCTCGAGCTCGGGCGTGGAGGCCCGCGCCGTTGCGGAGTGCGCCGCGCGCGCGGTATCGGATAAGCAGTGCGGCGATGTCGTCGCCCTCGACCTCACCGAGCTTTCCGACGTGTGCGACTTCTTCGTGATCGCCACCGCCAACAACTCCCGCCAGGCCGACGCCTCCGTCGACGAGGTGGAGGAGCGCGTGGCCGCCGCATGCGGCGAGCACCCCTTCTCGATCGAGGGCCGGGATAAGGGCGACTGGGTCCTCATGGACTACGGTTCGGTCATCGTCCACGTGTTCACCCCGGAACAGCGCGAGTTCTATCGCCTCGAGAAGCTTTGGGGCGATGCCCCCGTTCTCGACCTCGATCTCGACTGAGCCGTCGACCGCGAGCCATGGGGGGCGCACCCAATGGCTCGCGGGCGCCTTGACGTGCGCTAGTCGGTGGGCCTGTTCTGGTTGAGGAACTTCGACGGATCCACGAGGTCGCGGTCGAACCTGGCGCTCCTTCCGAAGGCGACCGAATCCATCCCGAACCTCTCCCGCACCGCGTCGAGCGTCACGGCCAGGTCGCGCTTGTCGCTGGCAACCGCGCCGCGCTCGTCGACTTCGCAGAAGAGGTCGGTCTGGACGCCCGCCCTGCCCGTCCCGAAGTCGCTCACGCCCACGCCCACCAAGCGCACGTGCGTCCCGTCGGTCCAGACCGTCTCGAGCAGGTCGCAGGCGACGGCTCCGAATAGGTTCTCGTCATCGGTCGCGTGCGCGAGCTTGCGCTGTAAGGTCTTGCCTTCCCCGAAGGAGTACTTCAGCTTGAGCGTGACGGTCCTTCCGGCAAGGTTCTTCCGCCGCAACCTGCGCCCCACAGACTCGGAGAGCAGGCAGATGGCGGCTCTCACGTCCTCGATGGTCGTGAGGTCCTCCGAGAACGTGCGCTCGTTGCTCACCGACTTGACATCCTCCGGCGCATCGACGGCTGAGACCTCGCTCACCTCGAGCCCGGCTGCGCGCATGCGCATCGATTCCGCGTTCACGCCGAAGATGGGGGAGAGGATCGTGCCGGAGGCGGACGCAAGCTGGCCCAGCGTGCGTATCCCCGCCTTATGGAGCATCCGCTCCGCCGCCTTCCCGATACCGCTCATGGCTCGTACCGGCAGGGGTGCCAGGAAGCCCTCTTCGGTCCCGGGGAGAACGACGGTGAGTCCTCGCGGCTTATCACGCTCGCTGGCGATCTTGGCGACGGTCTTGTTGCGGCCCAGGCCTATCGAGCAGGTGATGCCGAGTTCGGCGACGCGACGGGATATCCGCTGCGCTATGTCGACGGGGCTCTCGCGGCTGAAGCGGCCCGGGGTGATGTCGAAGAACGCCTCGTCGATGGAGACCTGGTCCACATAGGGCGTCTCATCTGCGATGATGCTCATGACGCGCCCGCTCATCTCGCGATAGCGAGCGAAATTGCCCGAGGTCCACACGGCATGGGGGCACAGGCGACGGGCCTGCGCGGACGGCATCGCCGAGCGCACGCCGAATGCGCGCGCCTCGTAGGACGCGGTGGATACGACGCCGCGGCGATCGGGGTCGCCGCCGACAATGAGGGGCTTGCCGCGCCATTCGGGATGGTCGAGCTGCTCGACGCTGGCGAAGAACGCGTCGAGGTCGAGCAGGCCGATTGCCGGCCCGCTCCAGCGTCCCAGCAGCGCCTCGGCACCGCATGCCGTATCGTCTCCCCGCTCGATCATGGTTTCCCTTCGGTTGCGTATGTATGTTCGATTGTACGGCAGCGGCGTGGGGTGTATCGCGTGGATACGATGAAGGACTTGCATTTTGCTCATTCGTGCGTAAGATATGGAATGCTTTCGACCATACCGAAGAAGTTATTCTCACGGCTTCACCTGCTCCGGTCTTAAGCGTATCATTATCAACTGTTTGTCTGTTGTTGCAGCATGTGCTGCGTAGTTGGAGGAGTTTGCATTGGCAGTCAAGATCCGCCTCGCTCGTCACGGTTCCCACAAGCGTCCGTACTACCGCGTCGTCGTCGCTAATTCCCGTTCGCCCCGCGACGGTCGTTTCATCGAGGAGGTCGGCCGCTACAACCC
>DBFEBE010000114.1:0-2573 GCA_048318985.1 Collinsella sp. | reverse complement strand
AGATAGGAATCGATCGTGCGCTTGACGGCGCCGTCGCCGATGGCATGGACGTGGATCTGGAGACCGGCGGCGTCGAAGTCCTTGACCATCTTGAAGAAGGTCTCGTCATCCCACACGGGCTCGCCGTACCAGTCGGAGCCGAGGCCGGCGGACTCCAGGTAGGGCTGCAGCATGACCGCGGTGCCGGATTCGGTGACGCCGTCGTAGAAGATCTTAGCGAGCTGGGTCTTGAGCATGTCGGACTCGTAGTCCTTGGACTTCTTGATCTCGGCCATGACGTCTTCGAACGCCGTACCCGGAGCGATAGTGGTGGAGTTCTTGAAGCGGACCGTGAGGTCACCCTTCTCGTCAAGCTTGTGGTACAGCTCGTTGATGCCCAAACCACCGAACGCCATATTGCACATGCCGGTGACACCGAAGGAGTTGGCCTCCTCCATGAACTTGTACAGCGCCTCCTCGATCTGCTCCGTCGTGAACTCCGTATCGACGGCGGCGCTCACGGGGCCCATCGCGTTGTCGGCGAGGCAGCCCGTGGGATTGCCCTCGGCGTCGCGATAGATCATGCCGCCCTCGATGTCCGGCGTGTCCTTCGTGAGACCGCCCAGCTCCAGAGCCTTGCTGTTGACCCACATGCAGTGATGCGAGGCGTCGGAAAGCAGGATGGGCTTGTCGGCGCAGATGGCATCGAGGTCGGCCGCCTGCGGGCCTGGGTTGGTCCCATCGGGCCTCTCGTAGGCGTTGAACATGAAGTCGCCACCCCAATACGCCTCGGCATCCGGATTGGCGTCCACGAACTTCTTGACGGCGGCAAGATACTCGTCGTTCGTGGTCATGCCCTCGAAGGAGATCGCGAACAGGCGGTTCGTCCAGTTTCCGGGAGCATGGATATGGCTATCGATGAAACCGGGGGCCAGAAACGCACCTTTGAGGTCGATGACCTCGGTGGCGTCGCCCACGTACTCCTCCACGTCCTTGGCGGAACCGACGAAGACGATCTCGTTGCCGCGAACGGCGACGGCCTCGGCGACGTCGTCCTCGGAGACCATCGTCTGCACGTGCGCGTTGGTGAAGACGAGCGTCGCCTTGTCGGATTTGGGCTCACTGCCCGCCGGCGCGCCGCCGCCGCACCCCGTGACCCCCGTCGCGACGAGGCCGGCCGCCGCCGCGGAGCCGATGACGAACGAGCGCCTGCTGAAACCTGTGCTCTCCATGTTGTTCAACCGCCTTTCCATACGGATGTAGGACGCCGCGGCGGCCTTCCATGCACATGCCGCCGCAAACCCGTGCGGCCTTCCCGCCGCGGGTTGACCCGAGTATCTAAAGCTCGGGGCGCAAGGGGAATATAAACCCGGTTTACTTGGATGGATTATCTTCATACACCTAGGTTTACCTGCATGTATGGTACATTGTTTACATCATGCGAACCTTCGCCCCGACCCGCCGCTCCACTCGCCCACCCGCCGAAAAACCGGCAGTGGCCTTGCGCCGAGCGCCCGATTGTGAGTGCCATCGATGCCCTACGCGCTGTTCTTCTACAATTACGCCCTCATCCTCATCACGGTCGTCGCGTTCGCCGGATTCTGCGCCCTTGCCGTGCGTCACCGCAGACGCATTTTTCGCTACATCGCGTTCCTGCTTGGGCTTTACCTCGTCGATATCACGTTTCTTTGGATGATGGAATCAATCCCGGAATTCAACGACATCGTTCTCGGCGTGCGAACGACCATGCCCTACACCTACACGCTCTTCACCACGGCGATGCTCCTCATGTACCGCATGATCTTGGGAGACCTGCTCGACTCCCCCGTCTCCAACCACGAGGCGACGATATGGGTCCTCTGCTTCGTTGGCATCCTGGCCGAAGGCGCGGTCAAAAGCAGCCTCTACCGCTTCGCCGCCGACCTGGTGTTTCCCACCGCCTTGCGCGCATGGACGATCGCGAGCGCACTCTGGATCTACATCCGCCACAGAGATCTCGTCGAGCGATCCCGCAGCCGCCTCACGCTCGCCTTCTGCGCCATCTACTGCACCGCCGCATTCGCCGACTTCATCGAACCCGACGGCGCCCGCAGCATCCCCTTCGAGATTATGGGCACTACGTTTACCCTGATCGGCATCGCGTACTTGGTGCTGCGCGTGCGCGGCGTGCAGCAAGCGACGCGAGACCTGCAGCCCATCGCCTTCGCCAACCGCTACGGGCTCACGCGGCGTGAGGAGGAACTGCTCTGCCTGCTTGTCGCCGGCAGAACGAACCGCGAAATCGGTGAGGAGCTGACCATCTCAATCGGCACGGTCAAGACGCACGTGCACCACATCTACGAGAAGGTCGGCGTATCCTCGCGCGAAGAGCTGCGCGACCGCATGCAAACGGAAACGATCGGGGCGAAATCCACCGAATAGATCCTCCACAGCGCCCGCATGCGACCCGTATAGGGGTCCGTCCCGGCTCTCACCCCCGAAGTGAGTGGAAAATGACGGACGCCTCCGGTACACTTTCCCATGATAAAGTGCTCAACTGGAGGTTCTCGAACAGAATTGGACCCCTGGCCGCTGGATAGCGAGACAGCTCGCAA
>DBFEBE010000113.1:0-2870 GCA_048318985.1 Collinsella sp. | reverse complement strand
CGAGCGCCTGGGATATGCGGCCCGAGCGGAACCACCGCATCCAGGCGTCGAGCTCGGACATGAATTCGGCCAGCCCGACGCCCCTCCAGTCCCGCGGATGGAAGAACTCCTGCTTGAGCAGGCCGAAGAAGCCCTCGGCGCTGTATTTGATAGCCTCGAAGTTGCGGGTTTGAGCGTCGGAAAGTTTCGGGCCTGAGCACGAAATTCTTTCGGCTCTGAGCATGGGCACGCCGACCATCCGCAATCGGCCCAACAATGTCGTTGCTTCGGTTTACGACGTGAGGAGGGCCAGAGAGGAATGATCGGCGTGGACAAGATAGAGGATATACGCAAGAGGGCAAGGGGCGGCGAGCCAATCGCCTCGATTGCGAGGGCGGTCGGCGCGTCGGAGCCGACGGTCAGGAAGTACGTCAGGATGAAGGACCTGTCGCCCGAGCCCCCGAGGCGGCGCGAGCCCGAGAGCGAGGTCCTCGCGCCATACGAGGAGACGATCGACTCCTGGCTCGACGACGACTGCAGGAACTGGCGCAAGCAGCGCCACACGGCGACGAGGGTCTACGTGAGGCTTCGCGATGAGGAGGGCTATACGGGCAGCTACTCCACCGTGCAGCGCTACGTCAAGCGCCGCCGCGAGGAGATGGCCCGCGAGCGCGACCGCAGGGACGCCGAGGGGTTCCTGACGCTGAGATGGCTGCCCGGCGAGGTCCAGGTCGACTTCGGCGAGGCGGACTTCAGGGTCCGCGGCGTGGTCACCAGGGGCAAGTACCTGACGGTCACCTTCCCGCACTCCAACGTCGGGCTCACCCAGGTCTTCTGGGGCGAGACGGCCGAGTGCGTCTGCCAAGGGCTCCGCAACGTCTTCGAGTTCGTCGGCGGCGTGCCCAGGAGGGCGGTCTTCGACAACGCCACCGAGGTCGGCGGGCGCGTCGGCGGGGAGGTGAGGACATCGGGGCTCTTTCGCCGCTTCGCGGCCCACTGCGGACTCGACTACACCTTCACCAGCCCCTACTCGGGCAACGAGAAGGGCAACGTCGAGAACAAGGTCGGCTGCCACAGGAGGAACCTCTTCGTCCCCGTCCCGTCGTTCCACGACGTCCGCGCGTTCAACCGCAGGCTGCTCGAAGACTGCCTCGACCTCAGCGAGGGCAAGCGCCACTACAGGCTCGGCACGCCCGAGTCCGAGCTGTTCGGAGAGGACAGGGAGGCGCTCTCGCCGATGCCGCCGGCGGCGTTCTCGTGCGCGAGGTGGGAGACCAGGAGGTGCAACAAGCAGGGAACGATCACGGTCGGCGGGGCGCACCGCTACTCGGCCGGCCCCGCCTACGCGCGCCGCGAGGTCGCCGTCGCCCTCGGCGCCTTCGACGTCGTCGTCTGCGACTGCGAGACCGGGGAGGTCGTCGTCGCCTACGAGCGCGAGTGGGGCGAGGCCCCGACCGACAGCTCGGACCCGACACTGCAGCTGAGGCTCCTGCGCATGAGGCCCGCCGGGTGGAGGGACTCGAGCGTGAGGGCGTCGCTGCCCGCCGAGCTCGTCGCCTTCCTCGACTCAGAGGCGCCCGCCGGCCTCGCCGCCGGTCTCAGGGCGCTGCGCGACGAGAGCGCGGAGCGCGGGTGGGGCGCCGCCGTGGAGGGGATGTCGCGCTCGCTCGCGGCGACCGGGGGCGTCGACCGCGCCTCGGTCGCCCTCTCGGCCGCCAGGGCCGCATCGGGAGACGAGCGCGTCGAGTACGACGAGGAGGTCGACCTGGGCGTCTACGACAGGGCGCTGGGGCTGCTCGAGGGAGGTGGCGGCCATGCCGCAGAAGAGCTCGGAGCGTGAGGCCGCGCAGGAGGCCTTCCGCGGCGCCGCGAGGGCCCTCTTCATATCCGGCGACACGATCGGCGCCTTCCTCGCCTCCGCGACGCCGGGCCAGGTGGCCGCGTGCACGGCGATGCTCGAGTCGGAGATCGCGCACCGCGACAGGGCGAAGCGGGCGCGCCTGCTAAGGCAGGCGAGGTTCCCCGTCCCCAAGTCGGTCGAGGGCTTCGACTGGTCCAACGTCGCGTTCCCCGACGGCTGGGGCCGCGGCGAGATGCTCTCGCTGGCGTTCGTGCGCGACGCGGAGGACCTGGTCTTCTACGGCCAGACGGGGCGTGGCAAGACCCACATGGCCACCGCCCTCGGGATCGCCGCGACCTCGGCGGGCTACCCCGTGAGATTCTGGCAGACCGCGCAGCTGGTGCTGCAGCTCGGCAAGGCCAAGCGGGAGGGGGCGCTCGACCGGCTGCTCGCCGACGTGGCCAAGGCGAGGCTCCTGGTCCTGGACGAGTTCGGCTACGTGCCCTTCGACGTGGACGGGGCGAGGCTCCTGTACCAGGTCATATCGGACAGCTACGAGAGGAGGAGCGTGATATTCACCACCAACGTCGAGTTCAGCAGGTGGGGCACGGTCTTCGCCGAGGACAAGCTCGCGGCGGCCATCGTCGACCGCGTGGTGCACCACGGCAGGCTCGTGGAGTTCGGCGGACCCAGCCACAGGCTCGAGGAGTCCCTCATGCTGGGAAAGTCGGGGAGATAGAGACGGCGGCGCGCCCGTGACGAAACCCGAAAAGTTGCGTGCCGGAACCCGAAAGAAATCTGTGCTCAAAACCGAAAATCAGGCTTGACTAAACACACCTTGGTCTCGTAGTCGTATCTCGCCTGTTTCCCGCCCATCTTGAGGAGCAGCTCCGTCCCTCCGGCCCTGTATTTGTCGAGCCATTTTCTCACGGTCGCGTGGGGCACGCCAAGCCGGGCGCCGATCGCGCGCCGGCCGAGCCCGGCGTCGTGGAGCCGCGCCGCCTCGAGCAGGAGCGCCTCGCCGTATCTGCATCTTCGGTCGGTCA
Organism: Collinsella sp.; assembly: GCA_048318985.1. Taxonomy (GTDB): domain Bacteria; phylum Actinomycetota; class Coriobacteriia; order Coriobacteriales; family Coriobacteriaceae; genus Collinsella. The sequence goes on along the minus strand of DBFEBE010000113.1, from coordinate 5 downwards.
CCATA
>DBFEBE010000112.1:0-3859 GCA_048318985.1 Collinsella sp. | reverse complement strand
TCCCCGCCGATCCGCTCAAAAACGACCGCGACAAGCTGGCCCTCATCGCCTCCGACGTGCGGGCCGCCCGCCGACAGATGGACACCGAGGCGCAGCAGGCCCTCGTCGACGCGCTCGGCAACGACCCCCGTGCCATGGCGGGCGCCCTGTCCCAGCTGCTCTCCGACGTGAGCGGGCGCATCACACTCGAGGACGTGCGCCGCTACCAGGCGGGACGCGTCGAGGCCACCGGCTACGACGTGGCTGACGCCGCTGTCGCCGGCAACTCCGCGAAAGCCCTGACCCTCGCCCGGCACGCCTTCGCGACCGGCATCGCCCCGCAGGTGCTCGTCGCCGCCCTGGCGATGAAGTTCCGCGCCATGGCGAAGGTATCCATCGGCGGGGCCGCCTCCGCGCTCAAGATGGCGCCCTGGCAGGTCGATCGGGCCCGGCGCGAGCTGCGCGGCTGGTCCGACGCCTCGCTGGCAGGGGCCTTCGGCGCCATCGCCACGGCAGACGCCGAAACAAAGGGTGCGTCGCGGGACCCGCAGCGCGCCATCGAAAAAGCCATTATCACCATCTGCAGGCTGCACGGGCGCTGAAAGCTGCCCCGGCCTCGTCTATCGGACGCCCGTAGGGAACGAAGAGGAGATACATGAAAACCATCCGCACACTGGTGGGGAGGCTACGCGAATTTAAGACCGCCTCGATCCTGACCCCGCTGTTCATCATCGGGGAGGTCATCCTCGAGTGCCTGATCCCGCTCACCATGGTCTCGCTCGTAGATGCACTCGACGGCGTATCCCTGAGTCCCGTCATGCGCCTGGGCCTGATCCTGACCGGGCTGGCCTTCGCCTCGCTTGCCTGCGGTATCCTCTCCGCACGCTTCGCGGCGACCGCCTCGGTGGGCCTGGCGAAGAACCTGCGCCAGGATCTCTTCTTTAAGGTGCAGGACTTCTCCTTCGCCGACATCGACCGCTTCTCCACGTCCTCGCTGGTCACCCGCATGACCACGGACGTCACCAACGTGCAAAACGCCTTCGGCATGCTCATCCGCATCGCCGTGCGTGTGCCCCTCATGATCGTCTTCTCGATCGTCATGGCGTGGCGTATCAACGTGCAGATGGCCCTCATCTTCCTCGGCATGGTGCCGGTGCTCGCCATCATCCTGGCAGCCATCGTGCTCATCGCCTTCCCGATCTTCCGCCGTATTTTCAAGAAGTACGATGCCCTGAACAACTCCGTCCAGGAGAACGTTGCGGCGATTCGCGTGGTGAAGTCCTTCGTCACCGAGGACTACGAGACCACCAAGTTCCGCGCTGCCTCGCAGGACGTGCGCAAGGACTTCACGAACGCCGAGAAGCTCATCGCGCTCAACAGCCCCGTCATGATGTTCTTCATCTTCGCCGCGATCACGGCCGTCGACTACGTGGGCGCCTCGATCATTATCAACTCGGGAGCGACCGAGCTGACGAAGGGTGGACTGACCGCGCTCATCACCTACGGCATCCAGATTCTGACACATATGCTGATGCTCGCCTTCATCTTCGTCATGACGACGATGGCCGCCGAGTCCGCGCATCGTATCGCAGAGGTCCTCAACCACGAGCCGTCGCTGACGTCACCTGAGAACGGCGCGACCGATGTTGCGGATGGTTCCGTCGTCTTCGAGGACGTGTCCTTCAAGTATTCGGCGAGCGCCGAAGAAAACGCGCTGTCCGACATCAACCTACGCGTCGAATCCGGGCAAACGCTCGGTATCGTCGGCGGCACGGGCTCCTCCAAGACCTCGCTCATCCAGCTGATCTGCCGACTCTACGACGTCTCCGAAGGCTCCGTGAAGGTCGGCGGGCGCGACGTGCGCGACTACGACCTGAGCGCCCTGCGCGACGCCGTCTCCGTGGTCCTGCAGAAGAACGTGCTCTTCTCCGGCACCATCAAGGACAACATGCGCTGGGGAAACCCGGAGGCCACCGACGAACAGATCGAGCGCGCCTGCAAGCTCGCGCAGGCCGACGAGTTCATCCAGCAGCTGCCCGGCGGCTACGACTACGTCATCGCGCGAGGCGGCACCAACGTCTCCGGCGGCCAGAAGCAGCGCCTGTGCATCGCACGCGCGCTCCTGAAGAACCCCAAAATCCTCATCCTGGACGACTCCACTTCCGCGGTGGACACCAGGACGGATTCGCTGATCCGAAGTGCCTTCGAGACCGAGATCCCGGGCACGACGACCATCATCATCGCCCAGCGTCTGTCCTCGGTGAGCCACGCCGACCAGATCATCGTGCTCGACGACGGTCGTATCAAGGAACGTGGCACCCACGACGAGCTGATGGCGGCGGGCGGGGAGTACCGCGAGATCTACGAGTCCCAGAACGCCGCGAGCGAAAGCGAGGTGGCCTGACATGGCGCGCACGCGCAACTCCCGGATCGACGATGGCGAGAAGCTCGAAGGCATCGATCGTCCCTTCGGTCGTCTCCTGCGATACGTCTTCCGCCATTACCCGGTGCGTATCAGCCTGACAGTCGTGTGCATCATTACGTCCGCCGTGGCCTCGGCCGTCGGCTCGATCTTCATGCAGCAGATCGTCGATAATGTCGTGACGCCGGGCCTCGAGAGCGGCTTTGACGCTGTGCGCGCAACGCTCGTGCGCCTCGTCGTCACCATGGGCGTCATCTTCAGCGCCGGCGTCATCGGTAGCTTCATCTACACCCGCGCCATGGCGATCGTGACCCAAGGGACGCTCAAGCACATGCGAGACGACATGTTCGACTCCATGGAGCGCCTGCCCCTGCGTTTCTTCGACACGCATCCGCACGGCGCGATCATGTCGACCTACACGAACGATACAGACGCGATCCGCCAGCTGATCGGTCAGTCGATCCCGACACTCATCCAGTCGGGCCTGACCATCGTCGTGCTCATCGCCACGATGCTCTACTACTCGGTGTGGCTCTTCCTCGTCGTCCTCATCGTGGGCGCCCTCATGGCCTTCCTGACGGGCAAGCTCGGTGGCCTCTCGGGGCGCTTCATGAAGGCGCAGCAGGCGGCCCTGGCTGACGAAGAGGGCTTCATCGAAGAGATGATGGACGGCCAGAAGGTCGTCCAGGTCTTCAACCACGAGCAGGACGCCAAGAACGAGTTCGTCGAGTACAACCAGAAGCTCTTCGACTCCTCCCAGAAGGCCAACATCTACGGCAACGTCCTGATGCCCGCCCTGGGCAACATCGGCAACATCATGTACGTCGTGGTCGCGATCGTCGGCGGCATCATGATCCTGGAACAGACGCCGAACATCCACCTTGTCGGCATCGACGTCATCACGGTCGGAATCGTCGTGTCCTTCCTGGGCATGGTCCGTAACTTCTCGCAGACGATCGGACAGATGTCGATGCAGGTGCCCATGATCGCGCTCGGCATGGCGGGGGCGGGCCGCGTGTTCGCCCTCATCGACCAGGAGCCCGAGGAGGACCACGGCTACGTGACCCTCGTGAGGGCCCGCGAGCTGCCCGACGGCTCGGTCGAGCCGACCGAGGAACGTACCGGAATCTGGGCCTGGCGTCACCCCCACCAGGCGGACGGCACCGTCACCTACACGCGCCTGCGCGGCGAGCTCGTCATGGAGGGCGTGGACTTCTCCTACGACGGCAAGAAGGAGGTCCTGCACGACATCTCCCTGTGGGCGAAGCCCGGCCAGAAGATCGCTTTCGTGGGCGCGACGGGTGCCGGCAAGACGACGATCACGAACCTGATCAACCGCTTCTACGACATCGCCGACGGCAAGATCCGCTCCGACGGCATCAACATCAACAAGATCCGCAAGTCGGACCTGCGTCGCTCCCTGGGCGTCGTCCTGCAGGACGTCAAGCTCTTCACGGG
>DBFEBE010000111.1:0-4208 GCA_048318985.1 Collinsella sp. | reverse complement strand
CCGCCCGGCGCGCATATGGGAGGACTATATGGAAACGCTCTTCGTGACGGAGTCGCGCGAGCTGCTGTTCACGGGAACCGAGGATATCGACGTGCGACCGCTCCATTCGCCGGTACTGCATTACGAGGGAGACAGCCGGGAGGTGGCACTGCGGGCGGCACACGAGGCCGCGGCGGCCTCCAGGGTCGAGGCCTGCCAGCGCGGTTTCGCCCGGTGGGTCGCCACCGTGAGCGAAATCACGCTCGACGGCGAGGAGTTCACGGAAAGCGAGGAGACGGTCAACACCGTCGATCCGCTCGACCGCGTGCCCGAGCTGCGCACGCTCGCGCGCGAGGCGGCCGCGAGACGCGCGGACGGGAAGATCATCCGCGATATCGCCGGGCATACGGAGCCGGTCGGATCCGCGCGGTGCGGCGGGGACATCTACAGCCTCTACCGCGTCGAGGGGTCGGCCTTCGGTGACTTCACGTGCTACCGGGTCGGACGCGCGCCCTACAACGGGACGCTCTACCTTCCCGCGGGGTTCCACGATTACGGCATCGCCACCCTGCGCGGGCTTTTCGCCGCGCTCGAGGGCGGACAGTGCGAATTCCTGTGCGAATACCAGGACGAGATCGATGGGGTCTATCACGGGCTCTTCGAGAAGAGGATCTAAGATGAAGGGAACGGACATGCAGACCATCCACACCAAGGCAGGCTTCAAGGTGCTGCGCGAGAGCCTGGGGCTCTACCAGTCCGACGTCGCGCAGGCCGCGGGCGTCGACGTGAAGACCGTCAAGAACTGGGAGAGCCCGCGCCTGCCGCGGTGCCGCGCCACGGCCGAGGCATGGAAGTACCTCGAGAACCTAGCAGAAGTCCAGGACCGCGAGGTCGGGTGCTTGGTGGAGAAGATTGTCGGCGAGACGGACGTCAACCCCTACCCGCTCCCCTACTTCCGCGAGCAGGACTTGGCCGCGGAGGATGCGCGCGCGGCGCGGATCTCGAACGCCATGACCAGAAAGGTGGCCTTTGAGCTCACCAGGTTGGCCATCCCCTACGAGTTCCGCTTCGAGGAGGAGGCCGCGGACGATGAGCGGCTGAGCGAGATCCGGGATATGTAGGCAGTCGTTATTGAGCCGGTACCGTGGAGGTGCCGGCTCATATTAGAAAAGAGCTCCGGTTGCCCGAAGCCCCTGTCTCAATGATGTCGATGAGTACGTCTGGCAGGCACAGGTAACTCTCTGTCGCCACTTTGCCGCTCGGCCCGGTGAAAAGCATGGAAGACGGGGTTTCCACCGTTTGCGTCGAACGCGCGGCCATCGGCGAGCGCGACGGAAAGCTCCTCGAGCCCGTCGATGAGATGATCGGCGTTCGCAACGCCGCATATGTCGTAGGATGCGAGGTCGCTCCATATCTCGAAGCGCCTATACCACGACATCGACGCGATTTGACCATCGACGAGACTTGCAGCCTCCGATGCGACCTGCTCGCCGAAATCTTCGGTGACGCAGGCAAGAAACGCGCTTCGCGTATCCGATACGAAATCCTCGGCCGTGTAGGCCGACGTCACGGTAAAGCTGGACTCCACGGTGCCGGTCTCGCTATCCTTCGTCTCGGTAAGGATGCCAAAATCAAGCGCCGGGGCGGTTACACAACGAAGGCCACGACGGCGACCACCCATGACTTCCTGCCGTTAGATACTCTCAGCCAGGCGCAGGTATCCGCGAAGCTCTCGCCTCGCGAAGTTCAGGCTTGAACGAAAATCACCGTTTACAAAAGGCCCGCCAATCTCACGCTCGCCGACAAATACCGTCGCCATATAGCTTTGCATACCCATATCGAGTCCCTTCTGAATATCTGCTTGTCCCTATTGATTGGATGCCAGGGCAAATCACGCGGTCGGGGTGCCTAGGTCGGTTTCGGCCAGGACGTCGCGGATATCCGCCACATCCCTCACTGCCATGACGATGCACCTGATCGATACCGCCGCCGCGACCACGGATGTCAGGAGGACTGCCACGCCGACGTCGTGGGCCCAGATGACAATCCCCACAGCCATAGTGATGGCGAGGCCAACGATCCAGCAGATGAGCGCGTTGCGCGACTCGTCGAGATACGATCGCGCATAGACCTCCAAAATCTCGCGGTCGATGCCCATCTTGCCGAACCTGTCGATGTATCTGGACATCCTCGACGACATGCCGTGCTCGGTCCATGCAACCATTTTCAGAAAACCCATGGTCGCAATCGCCGCGTTGAATGCCATGGCCATGCAAGGAACCAGGTCGATATTTTCACTGATGAACGGCGCCATGCGGACCATCCCCTCCCGTTTCGTCTCTATTCGATGTGAGTCTACCCATATGCGCATGTACGTAAACGCATAGACGCGCATATACATATATGTGTGGACGTGCGAGCGGGGCGGCCTATTGCAGGCCCGGGTTCACGATGCAGTAGCATCGCTCCGACCTCGGCTCCTTCTCGCCGGGCGCCATCACCTTGACCGTGACCGGAACCGTCTCAGAATCGGGGGCGAACGCCGTGAACGACTTCAATTTCCCGCCCGGCTCGATCTGCTTCTGCGCCCGCTGGTCCTGCACCTTGTAGGACCTGTCGAGCTTGATCCCGTCCTGGTATGCGTTGATGTCGGTATAGGGTGCGACAGTGTCCGAGTCCGTGACGTTCTCGAAGGTATAGGCAACCCGGATGTAGCGGAACGGCTTGCCGTCCGGCCCCGTGCCTTCCTCGATCGTCACGCGGTCGATCGAAATGCCATCCACGGACGCCTGGGCGGACTGCTGCGGCGCGAACGGCGACGAGGTGCCGGCATCGCCCGACTTCCCGGCGCCGCCGTCGGAGGAGCCGGCGTCCGGCGCCCCGTTCCTCACGCAGCCCGCGAGTCCGGTCTGCGCCGCCATGACCGCGAGGCCCACGAACGCTCGCCTCGTCATCGCCGTCATCGTATAGACATTCTTCCCCGTCACCTGTGAATCTCCTTTATGCTCTTCAAAATGGGGGCGGTGCAGACGCGGTGCCGAGTCTCACGTATCACAGCGCGCCCGGCCTCGTCCTGCATGAGCTTCGGTCTCCCCTCGCGAAAGGCCGCGGCCCTTCTCGCCGCCGCGGCGAATTTCCGCTCGGCCTCGTCGAAGTCGATATCGCGCCACGCGCGATCCCCGCCCGTGCCGGATATGAAAACCGACGGCACGACATGGCTGCTGTCCGCATAGTCCGCCGGGACGGACATCTCCGCATAGCCCGACGGCTCGCTGCCGTCCGGCAGCCGGTACACGACGAGCTCCTGCTTCCTGCGTTTGCTCACACGGCGCTCGCACAGCTCGGGATGGAACGCCTCGTACGCCATGGCGCTATATGGGGAGCAGGAGAAGCGGTACTCGAATAGGCATTCCGCTTCCCTCCGATGCCGTTCCGCCTCCTGCACCCGGGCCGCAGCCTGCGCCCGGATCCGGTCGCGCTCGGCCGCCTCCTCGGGCCCGAGCTCGCGGAACGCCCCGACCACGGCGGCCTCGTCCAGGGCGAAGAACTCCGTCTCGCGGGCGTAGGCGCCGGTGTGGTGCCAGGACGAGGAGGCGATGAACCGGTCGAAGAGCGCAGCCTTGGTCTCGGACTCGACCGCAGGGTCGTAGAGCAGGTCCATCTCATCGCAGTAGCCCCTCAAGGCGCCGAGGATCGCCGCCTTGGTCCATTTCGAGCGGGGCATCTCCCCCGCCTCGTAGGCCGCCCGCGCGTTCACGCTCATGGAAGCGCCGCTGTATCCCTTTTGCCCGTAGGCCACCCTAGACATGTCCGACCTTTCGCGCGGATGTGTACCGTCCCAGCTGTTTCTACCCCGTGCGCGGGAAGTCTTTCACTCGATTCGAGCCGGTGCGGGGGCATTTTTATCCGTCGAGTTTCGGTAGGGGCGTGTAAAGCGCGGCGGGGGCGGGTATCAAAGCTGCTGTGTATGCCAATTCCAATAAAGAGGTGGTCCATGTCCGACCCGATCGCCGCGGCCGAAGCCGCCGGCAAAGCCCGCGATATCGCCAACCGCTTCGAGACCGCCGTATTCCTCATCGCATACGGCATCGCCGAGAAGGACGGCCTCTACGAGGCCGACCCGCATAGGTATCCCTACAGCCAGGCATTCAGACACGGCATGAATATCCTCGCCGCGCTGTGCGCTGAGTGCTCCGACGATGCGGAAAAGCTGCTGCCGACGTTCAATG
>DBFEBE010000110.1:0-58929 GCA_048318985.1 Collinsella sp. | reverse complement strand
GTCCCTGCTCGCCGCCACGCTCGCCGGCTTCGCCGCGGCGCCCGCCAACGCCGCGACCGGCGCCGCCGAGCCCGTCGTCAGCGTCTCCGACCTCAGCGAGGACTACGCCGCCTACCTGGACGGCACCTACGACGGCGAGCTCGCCCCCTCCCCGCTCGACCTCTCCTACCTCGCCGACTCGCTCGCCGCGCACAGCGCCCTGCGCGCCGCCGAGCTGCCCTCGTCGTTCGACCTGCGCGAGACCAACCGCATCGGCGGCATGCTCAACCAGCACGAAACCGAGAACTGCTGGGCCTTCGCCGCTCTCTCGTCCGCGGAGGCGAGCGTGGCGGCGTACTACCCGCACACCGAGCTCTCGCGCTCGCATCTCGCCTGGTTCACCCACACGGGCAACGAGCAGAGCGAGGGCTACCCCACCTCGGGCACCTTAGGACCCTATCAGCTGGGAGCCTTCGAGCAGCAGCCCATCGCCACGCTCGCCGCCTGGGAGGGCCCCATCCCCGCCGACCTCGGCCCCTTCATGGCGGACTCCTACAGCGAGTCCCTGCGATACCTGTCGTCCTTCCACCTGGCCGACGCCTTCTTCCTGCCCAGCTCCATGAACGGCTATTACGATCGCCCCCTCGCCCCGAGCATCGACACCGTGAAGACCATCCTGCACGACTACGGCCCCGCCACCCTCTCCATCGCCACGCACACGTCGAGCACCCACGTCACGGACGACACCTTCTACACCGACTCGCCGGACAGCATCGACCACGCCGTGCTCATCGTGGGCTGGGACGACGACTTCGCGCGCGAGAACTTCGACGACGGCAGCGGCGTCATCCCCGAGGCCGACGGCGCCTGGCTCATCAAGAACAGCTGGGGCACCGAGGGCACCGGCGACAACGGCTACTACTGGGTGTCCTATGAGGACGCCTCCGCGGTCTACGGCGCGTGCTACCAGCTGGAGTCCGCCGAGAACTACGACGTCAACTACCAGTTCGACACCCTGGGCTGGGTCACGAGCCTCTCGGTCGAGGACGGCACGGCGCCGGACGCCCCGAGCGGCGGGGCGGGCGCCGTCGCCCACATGGCGAACATCTTCACCGCCGGCGCGGACGGCACCGTCTCGCCGGACGAGGACGCTGCGGCCGAAGGCGACGAGGAGCTCTCCGCGGTCTCGTTCTACACCACCGACGAGAACGCCTCCTACGCCGTCTCGGTCTACCGCGACCCCGAAGCGGGCGACCCCGCCTCCGGCACCCTCGTGGGCACGCAGGAGGGCTTCGAGGAATATCCGGGCTACCACACCGTCGAGCTCGACGAGAACCTGCGCTGCCGCCTGGCGGCGGGCGACACGTTCTCGGTGGTCGTGCGCCTTCAGAACCCCGTGTACGAAAACCCGATCCCCGCGGAGGGCACCGGGCTCGGAGGCACGGTCGAGCCCGAATACCTCGGCCGCAACGCGGCGGGCGAGCTGGAGACCAGCTACGTCTCGGCCGACGGCGAGACCTGGAGCACGCTGAACGGGCTTTTCCAGGACTCCCGCGGGCGCCATGTCTACGTGTCCAACGTCTGCCTGAAGGCCTTCACCGAGAAGGTCGAGGGCGTCGACGACCCCTGGCCGCCCGAGGAGTGGCCCGAGGCGTGCGTGGGCGGCATGACCCCGCGCTTCACCTACGAGGTCTCCGGAGACGGCAGCTCCTTCGAGCTCACGGATACCCTCGACGCGCTTTCGTTCGAGTACGACGACGAGGCGGGCGTCTGGCGCGCCACCTGCGCCGTGCCCGAGCACGTGCTGGAGTCCGATGCGCATCCGACGATCGGGATGCTCGTGACGGGAGGCAGGCGGCTCTCGGCCGAGCTCGTCGCGACGGGTGCGACGCCCGCGCAGCCCGTATCGCTCGCCTGCAACACCTGGTCCGTCGTCGACCGGCTCGACTTCACCGGCTCCCCCATCACCCTGCTGCGCATCACCAGCTCCGATGAGGGGAAGGAGGACGCCGTCTACGAGATCGCCATCACGGCCCATGCCCCCACCTTCGACACCGCGGCCGAGACGGTCTCCTTCGATGAGGGCCTGTATACCGTGCACGCCCCGGACGGCACCGTCCTGCACGACGGGGACGCGGTCTCCGCCTGGTCCGTGCCCGACACGCAGGACCGCGAGTTCCTGGAGGTGACCTCCGTCTCCGACGGCGCCTCGTTCAGGGTTCCCGTGCCGTACCGCCACACCGATCCCACCGAGGCCGACTACACCATCAACTACACCGACGAATCCCTGTCGATGAACGGGTTCTCCAGCGCCATCGTCCTGCGTGAGGGCCGTGAGCCCCAAGCGGCCTGGGGAAGCTTCCCCATAACGCCGGGCGAGACGATCCGCCTCAAGAAGGGCGCAGAGGCCTCGTACTTCGCATCCACCGGCTCCATCGAGATCGCCCTTCCGGCTCGTCCGGACACGCCGCCGGCGCCCGCCGTGCTCGACGCGACCCCGACCTCGGTGACGCTGGAGCGCACCACGCCGGAAAACGCATTGCTGGAGTTCTCGCGCGACGGCGTCGCCTGGAGCGGCGCCGAGACCGTCGACGGCCTCGAGCCCGGCGCGGAGACCCAGCTCTTCGCGCGCGTCGCGGCGATTCGAAGCGCCCGCAACCAGGGCTCCTTCTGCTCCGACCCGGTGACGTTCACCATCGCGACCCCGGCTCTCGCCGAGGCATTCGATCTGCGCGACGACGGGCTCGTCGCGCCCGTCCGCGACCAGGGGCCCTATGAGCTGGGCTGGGCCTTCGCCGCGCTCGGCTCGCTCGAATCCAACGTGCTCAAGCGCGCCGCGGACAACGGGACGCCTCTGGATGCAGGCGCGCTCGACCTTTCCGAGGCCTCCCTCGCGCTGCTCACCTACCGCCGCGCGGAGACCTCCGCCGACGACCCCTCCGCGCAGGACGCCTACCTCGCCGATGCCGCATCGACCGTCCCCTCGTTCGGGCTTGACGCCGGCGGGACCTGGCAGATGGCCGCAAGCACCCTCGCGCGCGGGCAGGGCGCGGCGAGCGAGGCCGACGTGCCGCTCATCGTGGAGGAGGACGCTCAGGCCGCGGGCGAGCGGATGGCCGCCCTCGCCGCCGCCGTCGCGAACGATGACGCCGTGCGCCTCGAGTCGGTCCGGGCGCTCCCCTCGCCCATCGCCACGTTCGACGGCGATCCGTACCTCGTTGAGGCCGCCTGCGCCGCCATGAAGGTGGCGATCGCCCAGGACGGGGCACTGTTCGCAAACGCCGCCCGCGTGGAGGAGGACGACGGCGGCTGGGGCGTCGGGGCAGACGGCGCGAGCCATGCGGACTGGCGGACCGACGACGCCGGGCGCTCCTCCGAGCACGCCGTGACGATCGTGGGATGGGACGACACCTTCTCCGCCCGCAACTTCGCCGTCGCCTGCGAACCGGATGAGCCGTACGCGGCCGGCCTGTTCGCAACCATCGATTCCCCCGACGGCACCATGATGGTGCCCACGCGCGACGGCGCGTGGATCGTGCGCGACAGCCGCGGCGCCGACGTGGGCGATGGCGGCTACTACTACGTCTCCTACTGCGATCTGAGCCTGCGCAATCCCGTATCCTTCAGGGCGGAGGCGCCGCACGCGACCGCCGAGGGCACGGTCCGAGCGAGCTATCAGTACGACGGCCTCTCCGCCGTCGACGTGTCGGGCAACCAGGCCGGCGGCCCCGTGGGCTCCGGCCGCGACGCCGCGGCCGCGCGCTCCGCGACGGACCTCGATGCGCAGGCCTTCTGCGGAGCCAACGTGTTCCGCGCGCGGTCTGCGGGATCTATCGACCGCATCGGCGCATGGGCCACGGCGCCCGGCCGCCGCATCATGGTCCAGGTGTACACCGACCTCACGCGCGCGGACGACCCCGCCAGCGGAACGCTCGCTGCGAGCACGACCAAGGCCGTGGGGCAGGCAGGCTACTACACCCTTGAGCTGCCCCATGCCGTGGAGCTTTCGGAGGGCGAGACGTTCTCCGTCGTCGTCTGCCTCCAGGATGCGGTGATCGGCAGCGGGGACCTGAGCGTGCCGCTCGAGGGAGGCGGGGCCGGCGTTGCCGGAGCCGGCGGAGAGCAGGCCGGCGCCCGCGCCGCCAGGCCCGTGGTCGCTGCGGGCCAGAGCTTCATCTGCGAGGACGGTGTCTGGACCGACGTGGCGCTCGTGCGCGAGGAGCTCGCCGGCCGAGCCGGCACCGCGGTGGGCAACGTCGCGGTGAAGGCATTCGGCACCGCCGTGCAGGACGAAGACCCCGGCGCCGACGATCCGGGGACGAAGCCCGACGATCCGGGCACGGATGCCCCCGGCGACGGAACGACCGCGGGCGGGGACCCCGACGCCCCGGGACGGCAAGACGGATCCCTGGCGAGCACGGGTGACGATTCCCTGCTGGTCGTCGGCGGCATCGGAGCCGTCGCGATCGCCATCCTGCTCGCGGGCATCGTCTTGAGAATGCGCGGCAGGCGCTAGCGTCCGCGCAGCCAGCTCGAGACACTCCGACCGAACTCGATTCGATAGGGGCAGGATGCGGAAGGAGCCCATGGAACGTACGCGACTGCGCGGCCAGCGCCCGCGCATCCTCATGGGCGGCAACAGCCTGACCTCCGCCAACGGCATGCCCGACCTGCTCGCCGCGCTGACGGGCGCCCAGGTCGCCGCCGTGACGCGCGGCGGGGCCCGCCTCGCCGAGTTCTGCAACCCCGCCACGAAGACGGGCGGCAGGGTCGCCGCGCTGCTCGAGGCAGAACCGTTCGACTTCCTCATCATGCAGGACATGAGCCATCTCGCCGCCTCGAATCCGCGGGCGCACGCGCGTGCGGCGGTCCGTGCCTCCGAGCTTGCGCGCCGGAACGGCGCCGTCCCCGTGCTCTTGGGCACCTGGGCCTATCGCGCGGACTGCCCGCGACTCGAGAAGCTCGGACTCGATGCGGACCGCATGCGGGAGCTCATGAGCGAGGGGGCCGTCCGGGCGGCACAGGACGGCGAGGCCCGTCTCATCGATCTGGCTGCCGTCGCCGCCGAGCTGGGAGACGACTTCTACGCCCGCGACGGCATCCATCCCAGCGCGGAGGGCTCGCGGCGCATCGCGCGCGTCATCGCGGACGCGCTCGAACGACTCTAGGCGCATGCCGCCCCGCCGGGCGCGCGGCCGCGGCGCCGCCGCACCGAAGCCGTGGCACCACGGGACCCTGTTCGATCGATTCGGGGCCTGCCGGCCCAGCGCGCAACCCGCCGCGCCCCTAAGCTCCCGCCGGATCCACGCCCACGACGCGCAAGGCGTCGCCGTCCACGGTGAACGCCACGTCCAGGGCGGCGTAGGCGAGGTGGTACACGCGCTCGGGCTCGTGCTTGCTGCCGGCGCGACGCGGATCCTGCTGCAGGACCTCGATGAGCCCGGGAAGCTTCGCCTCGGGGACGCGCGCACGCAGGCCGACGGGGAACTCGACCTCGAGCTCGTGCCACGGGGCGCGCTCGATCCAGCCGCCCGTGGCGTCGGGATGGCAGTCCGCGAAGGGGATGTAGGGCTTGATGTCGTAGATGGGCGTGCCGTCGCGCAGGTCCGCGGCGAGCACGTGGATCTGCGGACCGGCGTCGGTCAGCTCGATGCGGTCGAGCTTCACGCACGTGAGGCCCAAAGGATTCGGGCGGAAGGGGCTTCGCGTCGCGAACACGCCGCGGCGCTCGGCGCCGCCGAGGCGGGGCGGGCGCACCATGGGCGACCATGCGCGGGTCGTTCCGCTCTTGTCGGCAGCGGCGCTGTCCGAGGCTATGTCTGCCGCGGTGCCGCCGGGCGTCCCGTTCTCGAATGCCCAGATCAACCACAGATGGCTGAACTCCTCGAGCCCCGCCACCGCCTGCGGCAGCGCGAACTCGGGCTCGAACACGATGCGCCCTTGCAGGTGGGGCGCGAGAAAGCTGTTGCGCGGGATGCCGAACTTCTGCGGCAGGTCCGTATGTATGCGTGCGATCGGTCTCATGCTGCGCAGTGTACCACGACCCGCCTACGCCGAAGCGGGCGGGCAGCGGCTATCCGGCGAAGAAGCTCGCATCCGCAGCACGCCACGGGCGCAGACGGTCTGGATCGATGCGCACGTGGGCCTGTGCGGGAACCTCATCCCAGCGCACGTTGTATCCGGCGCCGTGGCTGCAGAAGACGGAGTCCGGCGTGTTGGACAGGTCCGCCAGCGGGTCGTACGCCGCCTCGGAGATGACCCGCTCGGCATCGTGGCACGGACGGTACCCCGCGTACTCGAGAGCCAAACTCCCCTGCCCGCCGGAATACGCGCTCACCTCGAGCGCGTAGGACCCGATCTCGGAGGCCGGAGCCTCGCCGGCGATCCTCGCCCGCTCGCCGCGCACCTCGGGCGGGTCGAACGTCGCGCCCATGCGCTGCAGGTCCGTCAGGGCCCGACCGACCTTGTCGGCAGGGACGGCCAGGCGGAAGCGGTACCACGGCTCGAGCAGCTCGCAGGAGCCGGCGGCGCGGGCCGTCATGAGCGCCTGGCGGATAGCGCGGTAGGTCGCCTGGCGGAAATCCCCGCCCTCGGTGTGCTTGAGGTGGGCGCGCCCGCCGAGCAGGGTGATGCGCACGTCCGTGAGCGGGGCGCCCGCGAGCACGCCCGGGTGCTCGCGCTCCAGCACGTGCGTGAGGATGAGCCGCTGCCAGTTGCGGTCGAGATCGTCCTCCAGGGCTCGCGTGCCGGCCACGATGCCCGCCCCGCGCTCGGCCGGCTCGATGAGCAGCTGGACCTCGGCGTAGTGCCGCAGCGGCTCGAAATGCCCGACGCCCCGCGCGGGCGCGGTCACCGTCTCGCGGTAGAGGATGCCGCCCGCGCCGAACTCGGCGGCGATGCCGAAGCGGTCCGCCAGGCGGCGGGCCACCACCTCGCGCTGGACCTCCCCCATAAGCTGCACGTGCACCTCCTGTAGCTGCTCGTGCCACACCACGCCGAGCAGAGGGTCCTCGTCGGCGAGCTCGCGCAGGGCGCGGACGAGAACGGTCGCGTCGGTGCCCGGGGCCTCTACGCGAAAGGACAGGACCGGCACGAGCGCGGGGTCCGCGCCGCGCCCCTCCGCCCCGAGCGCGCTGCCCGGACGCACGTGCGTGAGGCCGGACACCGCGCACACGCGGCCGGCGGGGACCTCGCGGACGATCTGGAACGAATCGGCGTCGTAGATGCGCACCTGGTCCACCTTCTCGGTCCAGGAGACTCCCCCGTCGAAGCCGGACAGCTGCTCCTTGGCGCGCAGGGTTCCGCCCGTGACCTTGAGCCATGCGAGGCGCTCGCCATGGGTGCCGCGGCTCACGCGGTAGACGCGCGCCGCGAACGCCTCCGGCCACGCCTTCTCCTCGATGAGCGCGGCAATGCCGTCGAGCAGCCCCTCGATTCCCTCGCCGCGCAGGGCGGACCCGGCGAAACAGGGAAACAGCTTGCGCTCGGCGACGAGGCGGCGGACCGTGCCCGCACCGACCGTGCCGCACGCGAGGTACTCGTCGAACGCGGCCTCGTCGGCGGCGGCGACGTCCTCCAGCAGCTCGCTCGAGCAGGTGACGCCATGCGCGGTCGCGCCGTCGCCCTCCGGCGACGCCGCCGTGTGACCCGCCAGGTCGGCGAGCGCGCCGCCGTCCACGATTGCCGGCGACAGCCGTCCGCGCAGCTCCGCCATCAGGGGCGCGAGCTCGCCCCCGGCGAGGTCGAGCTTGTTCACGAAAAGGAAGGTCGGTACGCGGTAGCGGTCGAGCAGGCCCCAGAGCGTCTCGGTGTGGCCCTCGATGCCGTCGTTCGCCCCGACGATGAGCACCGCGTAATCCAGCGCCTGCAGGGTCCGCTCGGCCTCGGCGGAGAAGTCGACGTGCCCGGGCGTGTCAAGCAACATGAGGTGGGTGCCCGCCCAGTCCAGATAGGTCTGCTTGGAGAAGATGGTGATGCCGCGCTCGCGCTCCATCGCATCGGTATCGAGATGCGCATCCCCCTTGTCCACGCGTCCCTGCCGGCGGATGGCGCCGGCACGGTAGAGCAGCGCCTCGGCGAGCGTGGTCTTGCCCGCGTCGACGTGGGCGACAAGACCGATGACGGCTTGGGGCATGGAGACTCCGATCGTTCGGGCGGCGGTGCGGGCAGCTTCCCATTGTAGTGCCCGCACCGCCTGCGCGAGCTCCGCCCGGGCCTCAAGTTGAGGGCGGGCGCCTATTCGAGCGCCGAGTCGAGGCGTCCGCGTCGGGCGGCGCACCGGACGGAGGCCGACGGCCTAGCCGTGGAACCGCGCCTCCTCCGCGAGCCCCATCCCCGAGAAGATCGTGCGGACGGCATCCTCGTACTCGCCGGCGCGGCGGACCTTCCGAACGGCGCGATGCACCGCCAGGGGATCGGCGAACGCGCACTTGGCGTAGAACCACCACTCCTTCATGCGGAACACGGCGTTGCCGCCGATGACCTCCTCGTACGCATGGAACAGGGCGTCGTGGAACCGCTCGAGCTCCTCACGGGTCGCCGGCGGCCCGCCGGCCATCATGCGCGCGAGGGCGGGGTTGGCGAGCAGGCCGCGCCCCAGCATCACGTGGCGCGTCGCTGGGAAGGCCGCCAGCAACCCGTCGCGGTCGGCGGTATCGAAGACGTCGCCGTTGTACGCGACGGGAAACGGAGCCGCCGCCAGCGTGGCGCCGTAGGGTTCCCAGCGCGGCGACCCCTGGTAGCGGTCCTTCTGCACGCGCGGGTGCACGATGAGCTCGGCCAAAGGAAGGCGGCAGTAGACGGCGAGGATGCGCGCGTACTCGGCGTCGTCCTCAAGGCCGAGGCGCGTTTTGACCGAGACGGGCAGCGGCGAGCGCTCGCAGATGTCGCGCAGGAACGCCTCGAGCGCGTCCGGGTCGCGCAGGAGGCCGGAGCCCCTGCCCTTGGCGACGACGGTCCCCGAGGGGCACCCCAGGTTGAGGTTGACCTCCGTGTAGCCCATCTCGGCGAGCAGCTGCGCCGCCCACACGAACTCGTCGGCGTTCTTGGTGAGCAGCTGCGGGACGACGTTCAGCCCCTCGTTGTTCGCCGGGTCGATCTCCTTGAAGTTCTTGCCGCCGAAGGTCGAGCCCACGCGGGGCGGCGGGAGGAACGGCGTGTAGTATCGGTCGAGCGCGCCGAAGCTCTCGGCGTGGACGCGGCGGAACACGTATCCCGTGATGCCCTCCATGGGGGCGAGCGAGTAGATCATCTAGCGGCTCCTTAATCGTCGCGGCAGACTCGCGACCGCAACCTACATGTTTCGAGTCGGCACTCTACCCCATCGAGGGGCCCGCACGACCGAACAATCAAAAACCCCGGCCGCGAGAACGCGACCGGGGCGGAGAGAGAGGGCTTATTGGCAAACCCCGTGAGGACCGCTTTGGCTATTACGCCTCGTCCTCAGCAGCACGGGAGCGGCTGTAGATCATCTTCATGGAGAGCATGAAGATAACCATGGCGCCCAGGATGATGACGCCGCCGATGAGGAAGACGTTGGCGTAGCTGGAGGCGAGACCGGAAGCGGTGCCGGCGATGCTGGCATCGCCCATGGCGCCGTTGGCCATGAGCTGGCCGAAGAGGGCAACGCCCACCGAGCCGGTGATGGCCTGGATCAGGTCGTTGAAGCCGAGCGCGCGACCGGACTCCTCGGCGGTGACCGTCAGGGTCGCGGTGTCGACGATGGGCTGATAGAAGAACGAGGTGCCGAAGTAGTAGATGCAGGGGGCCGCGGCGAGCGCCAGAACCTCACCGTGCGGGATGGCGAAGGCGACCGCGATCAGGCCGCCGCCCATGCAGGCGAGCGCAAGGATGACGGAAGCCTTGCGGCCGATCTTGCGGATGATCGGGCCGGCGACGAAGCCCATGACGCCGGCGAGGATGATCGACCAGACGAGCAGGTTGGAAACCTGGGAGGAGTCGAGACCGAAGACGTTCATGCCGATGTTGTTGATGCCGGCGTTCAGGGTGTAGCTGAAGAAGTAGCCGACGAAGATGACGATCATGGTCATGGCGAAGGCCGGGTTGGTCAGCATCTTAGGCGTGATGAAGGGGTTCTCGGCCTTGTTGATGTAGACGATAAAGGCGATCAGGGTCACGATGCAGGCAATGAACCAGAAGGTGGTCATATCCGTGAAGTACATGGTCACAGAAGCCGCGAACAGGCCGATGAGGGTGAAGCCCATGACGTCGATGGTCGCACCGGCGGCGTGGTTGTCGGGCAGGTTCTTGGCAAGGATGGGAATCAGCGGAGCGGCGATGATGCCGACGCCGAACAGGATGCGCCAGTCGATGAGGGTCATGTAGCCGGCGAGGAAGACGCCGAGGGCAGCGGCGAAGCGGAAGACCGCGACGAAGACGCCGTACCAGATCACGCGGTCCTTCTTGGCGATGTACTTGGACACCAGAACCAGGAAGATGGAGCCGGAGACCTGCCAGCCGACGGACTGGATAAGGCGGGCGAGGATGACGATCCAGATGCTCAGGTGGCCGAAGAGGCCGAGCACGGAGCCCGCGACGAAGACGGCGGTGCCGATGACGATCATCTTGCGAAGCGACAGGAAGTCACCGAGCGAGCCGTAGACGACGCAGACGATGCCGAGCGCGATGCCCGGGATCGAGGTGATGAGGGGCGCGAGGTTGGCCTGGCCGAGCTCATCGCCGATGTTGACATAGATCATGCCGAACGCCTGCTGCATCAGGACCCCCAGCGTGAAGATGGCCAGGACAATGGGGACGGCGACCTTCGCCATCTTGTTCAGCTCGAGCCATTCCGGAGTCCCCTCCTCGGGAACGGGAATGCCGTTCTGCTTCTCTTCTGCCATGCAATCTCTCCTTTCATATTTGATGACAGGGCAGTATGTATTCAGGCGGCTTTCGGCCGCACATGAAACCTAGGTGAGCGATCTTTCGGGGCGGGCCCGTGACCGCGAAGCGAAGCTAGGCCAGGCCCAGCCCCGCGAGCTTCGCCTCGACCTCGCGGCGAAGCGGGATCGAGGGCGCCGCGCCGGGACGTGAGACGGCAATCGACGATGCCGCCGAGGCGACGAGCAGGGCGCGGCGCGGATCGGATCCCGCCGCGCGCTCGGCGAGGTAGTAGCCGGTGAACGTATCGCCGGCGGCGGTGGTGTCCACCGCATCGACCGCGAAGGCGGGCTGGAAGATCGGCTCGCCGCCCTTGCGGGCGTAGTACGCGCCGTCGGCACCCACCGTGAGAACGATCTCGGCATCCGGGAAGCGGTCGAGCATCGCGGCGAGCAGCTCGTCGGCGGCGCCGTCAATGCCGGTGATCGCCGCGGCCTCGCCCTCGTTCAGGATGAAGCAGTCGACGAGCTCGAGCGGGCATGCGAGCAGCGCGTCGTTGACCGGGGACGGGTTGAGGACGACCTTCATGCCGCGGGCATGGGCGCCCTCGATGGCATTGGAGACGCAGCTGGTCTCGTTCTGCAGCAGCACCCAGTCCTCCGGCTTGAAGGCGAGCAGCGTCGTATCGATGAGGCCCGCGCCGATGAGCCGGTTGGCGCCGCCGTGCAGGATGATGCAGTTATCGCCCTCGCTATCGCGCTGGATGATCGCGTGGCCACTCGAATGGCCCTCGGCGGTCCCCACGCGGCTGACGTCGACGCCGGACTCGAGCATGAGGTCGCGCAGAAAGCCGCCCTCGTCGCCGACCAGGCCGGCGTGCGCGACGTCCGCACCGGCTCGGCCGAGCGCGATGGACTGGTTCAGGCCCTTGCCGCCCGCGAAGACGCTGCGGCACGTGGAGGATATGGTCTGGCCCTTGTGGACGAAGGACTCGACATCGTAGACGTAGTCGATGTTAAGCGAGCCGATGTTGACGATCATCTACGCATCGACCCCCAGGTCGCGAACGAGGGACATGCGGAAGATCTCCGCGCAGTCCTCGCGCGTCAGGCGGCGGACCGAACCGATGGCGCGGTCGTCGCCGAAGAACTCGATCTTGTCGAGCATGGGCTCGATGCCCTCCTCGCCGACGCCGACCTCCTCGAGGCTGACCGGCATGCCGAGACCGGCGAAGAACCGCTCACACGCGTCGATGCCGGCGGAGCCCGTCGCATCGATATCCAACGCCTCGTCGCGGACGTCGAACACCTCGCGGGCGAAGCGGGCGAAGCGCTCGGGGTTGCTCGAGCGGACATAGCGCATCCAGGAGGCCATGACGGCCGAGATGGTCGCGCCGTGGGCGATGTCGAACAGGGCGCTCAGCTCGTTGGACAGCGCATGCGTCGACCAGTCTTGGTTGCGGCCCATGCCCAGAGAGTTGTTCTGGGCGACCGTTGCCGCCCACATGATCTCGGAGCGCAGGGCGTAATCGCCCAGATTCTCCATGAGCTTCGGGCCGACCTCGACGATGGTGCGCAAGACGCCCTCGCTCATGCGGTCGAGGATGCCAAAGTCGGCGTCGTCGGTGAAATAGCGCTCGCACACATGGCAGAACATGTCCACAAGGCCGCAGGCGGTCTGGCGCGCCGGAAGCGTGCAGGACAGCTGCGGGTCCATGATGGCGACAGCGGGGCGGACCACCGGATGGCTCACCAGGAGCTTGGCGTGCTCCGCCTCGTTGTTGACGACCACGACCTGGCTGGATTCGCTACCGGAAGCGGGGCAGGTGAGGACGGCGACGACCGGCAGGGTCGCTGCAGGCTCGACCTTGCCCAGGAACAGGTCCCACACGTCGCCATCGTAGGCGGCGCCGAGGCCGATCGCCTTGGCGGAGTCGATAGCCGAGCCGCCGCCGATGGCCACGACGGCCTCAAGCCCGTGCTCGCGGCACAGTGCGATGCCCTCGTAGACGAGCTCGAGGCGGGGATTCGGCTGCACGCCGCCCAGCTCGACGAACTCGACGCCGGCGGAGCGCAGGCTCTCGCGCAGGCGCTCGAGCAGGCCGCTCGCCTCGAGGTAGTCGCCCCCGTCGTAGTGCAGAAGCACCTTGGAGGCGCCCAGGGCGCGGACCTCGCTGCCGCACCGGTCCTCGGTGCCGCGGCCGAAGACGAAGCGCGTGGCGATCTGGATATCAAAATCGTTGAGCATGAATCAATCTCCCAACAGTAGTTCTCTCAGTCCGGTCGATTCCTCGGCGACGCGGTCCGGGCCCTCCTCGAGCAGGCGCTCGACGTTCCCGTCCCCGTAGGTGACGCCGATGCTCGCGATACCCGCGGCGCGGGCCCCCGCGACGTCCCCCCACGAGTCGCCGATCATCACGCAGCGCGCGGGATCGGCGCCCCGGCGCTCCATGACGGAGCGGATCATCTGCTCCTTGGTGAGCTCCGTCCCATCCGGGCCGGAGTCGGCGCAGACCCATCCGTCGAAGAGCGGCGCCCAGCCCTTGATCGAGAGCAGGCGCTCGAGGGCGCCCTGGGGCTTGTTCGTCACGATGCGGTTCGCGACACCGCGCGCGCGGAGCTCGACGAGCAGCGACTTGATGCCCGGATAGAGCTCCGTGCGCGGATGGGTGCTGATAGACCGGTAATGAACGCGAACGTCGCGTTCGAATCCCGCGAGGTCCGCGGGGTCGGGCGCGGGCAGGAGGCTCGCGAAGATCTCGGACATGGGGAGGGCGAGGTTCTCGTCGTCGTCCTCGAACCCTAAGGGAAACCTCCTATCCCGCTTGGCGGCGGCATAGGCAAGGGATCCCCAGACGTCTCCGCTGGTGCTGGCGAGGGTGCCGTCGAAGTCCCACAGCACCATCGCCCCTCCCGGACGCCCCTGCGCGAAGGCCATTAGGCGTAGTTCCCGAGCGTGGTGTACAGCAGGTCCATGAAGCGGTCGAAGTCGAGCTCCAACGCGCCCTCGGCGTTGGTGCCCTCGCCACGCAGGGTCATCTGCGGGTCGCGCTCGATGTCGACCTTGGGGTCGACGCCGCGCAGGTGGCGGTAGTCGCAGACGGTCATGCCGCGGGTCAAGGTGCCGTTGAGCTCGACGTCGATGTGCATGGGCGCGGCCAGGATCAGGGACGGGTCGATGATCCACGCGACGGCGCAGGCGTCGTGCATGCACGCGATCGGGGGCTCGCCCAGGGCGATGTCCTGCTGGATGAAGAAGTCGGTGAGGTCGGCGGCGAAGTTGGCGGCCTTGGTGCCGATCTCGCGGAACTTCTCCATGTGGGGGATGCCGATGCAGCACTGGCGGGTCAGGTTGATGCCGGCCATCTTGACATGGGCGCCGCAGTTGAAGACGCGGTAGGCGGCCTCGGGGTCGACGAAGATGTTGAACTCCGCGGCGGGGGTCCAGTTACCGAAGGTCACGGAACCGCCCATGATGCGGATCTCGCTCACGCGCTCGGCGATCGCCGGCTCGCGGTTGAGGGCAGCGGCGATGTTGGTCAGCGGGCCGGTGGCGATGATGGTGACGTCGTCGTTGGCCATGACGGTGTCGACGATGAAGTCGACGGCGTGCTGGTCGCGGGCGGCGTGGGTGGGCTCGGGGAGCACCGGGCCGTCGAGACCGGTCTCGCCATGGAACTGCGGGGCGGTCACCAGCGGCACGGCGAGCGGGCAGCTGTGGCCGGGGTACACGCCGATCTCGTCGGCCTTGCCGAGGACCTCGAGCGTCTTGATGGCGTTGCGGGTGACGTTCTCGAGCGTGCAGTTGCCGCCGAGCGTGGTGATGCCCAGGACGTCGAGGTGCTGGACGGCGAGCATGATGCCGAACGCGTCGTCATGCCCGGGATCGCAGTCGAGGATGACCTTCTTCTTCTCCATGGTGCTGCCTTTCGTGCTAGTTGAATGAATCGATGAACGCCGCGAGCTGCTCGGGCGTAGGGGTGTTGCGGGCTCCCTGCCGGGCGACGGTGTAGCCCGAGACCGCGTTGCCCTTCTCGAGGGCTTCCTGGAGGGACCCGCCCTCCAGGAGCGCGGCGACGAAGCCGGCGTTGTATACGTCGCCGGCGCCGATGGTGTCCTCGACCTCGACCTTGAAGGCCGGGGCCTCGAAGACGTCGGTGCCGCTGATGGCGACCGAGCCGTTGGCGCCGTCGCGCACGACCACGACGCGGCCGTCGACGGCGAGCGCGCGGGCGTTCTCGCGCCAGGTGCCCTCGCCGAGGTAGGCGAACTCCTCCGGACCGGAACCGAGCAGGTAGTCCACGTAGGGCATGACGGCCTCGAGGGCGCGCGCGAACTCGGGGTCGAGCACGCCGTCGTCGACGCGGAGGTTCAAGTCGAGCGAGGTCGGGACCCCGGCCTCGCGCGCCTCGCGGTACATGCGCGTGATCGTGGAGCGGGCGGAGGTGTCGTACACCAGCGACATGCCCGAGGAGTGGAACCAGTCGGCGGAGCGCAGGGCCTCGAAGTCGACGCGGTCCTCGTCGATCACCTTGAAGGACTGCTTCTCGCGGGGCCAGCCCCACAGGTAGCGCTCGCCCGCCTCGTCGACGAAGGCGAACACGCCGACGGTGTTGAGCTCGCGGTCGCACACGAGCCCGGAGACGTCGACGCCGCACTCGGCGAGGTCGCGGGAGGCGAAGGCGCCGTAGGGGTCGTCTCCGACCGTTCCGACGAAGAGGACGTCGAGTCCGAGCCGGGCCGCGGCCGCGGCGGTGTTGGAAGACGTTCCGCCACCGACGACCTCGGGGTTGGGCCAGACGGTGGCGCCGTTCTCGCCCGCGCCAAGGCGGGGGAACTGGACCACGATATCGACGTTGGCGTCACCCGCGACGACGACTCTAGGCATTCCTGGCCGCCTCGCAGAACGCGATGACCTTGGCCTCGTCCTTGCAGTGCAGGGTGTTGGCGCGCTCGTCGTCGTAGTTGGTGTGGGTGTAGGAGTCGACGCCGTAGGGCTTGGTCTCGTGGATGGCCTCGGTGACGTTATGCTCGTCCAGGCCGCCGGCGATGATGCAGCGGACGTCGGTCGCGGCGACGATCGCGGCGTCGATGGCGCGGTCATGGGTGAGGCCGGTGGCGCCGATGTCGCCGGCGGTGGGGGCCTTGGTGTCGATCAGGAAGAAGTCGGAGACGGGCTCGTAGGCGCGGACGTAGTCCATGACGGGCTGCTCCTCGAGGGGGACGCCGGCGAGGACGGGGATAGCCTGCATGATCTCGAGGCCGGGGAAGCGGCGCTTGAGCTCGGCGACCTGCTCGGGGGAAATGCCGTCGATGTCGCCGGAGAGGTGAAGGACGTCGGGCATGGCGGCGCGGAGGTCCTCGGAGATCTCATCGATGTCGGTCGAGCAGGTGAGGCCGATGCGGACGGCCTCGGGCTGCACGCCCTCGAAGATCTCCCTGGCCTGCTCGCAACTCAGCTGGCCGGGGGTGTGGTTGATGTGGCCATAGGAAACACCGATGTGCTTGGCGCCGTGGCCGACGACCATCCTGGCGTCCTCGACGGTGCGGATACCGTAGATCTGAACAATGACGTCGCTCATCTATGAGCTCCTTTCTGCTTTGACGCCCTCGATGAGGGAGTCAACATCGAACACGACTTTATTCATGCCGGCCGCGGACGCGACGCGCGTCACGGGGGCGGGAATGACGTAGGACTGCCTGAGCAGCTCGGGCTGGGAGAAGACCTGCTCGACCGAGCCCTCGACGAGCACCTTGCCGTGGCACATGACCACAACGCGCTCGAAGCACTTGCACACGAACTTGACGTCGTGCGAGATGGTGATGCACAGGCGCCCGGACTTGCGCAGCGCGCGGATGATGCGCTCGAGGCGCGCGTTGCCGGCGAGGTCCTGGCCGCAGGTCGGCTCGTCGAAGATGACGACCTCGGGCTTCATGGTGAGGACCGAGCCGATGGCGCAGAACTTCTTCTCGGCGGGCGTCAGGTCCGCCGGATTGACATCGAGCTTGCGCGAAAGGCCGACCAGCTTGGCGACGCGCTCCACGCGCTTCGCGATCGCGGCCTCGCTCACGCCGAGCTGGCGCGGGCCGAACTCGAACTCCTGGCGCACGCTCTCCAGGAACAGCTGGTTGTCCGGGTTCTGGAAGACGTACCCCACGTGCGCGGACCACTGGGCGCAGCTACGCTCGTTGATGTCGTGGCCGTCGAGCAGGACCTGCCCGGACGTCGGGCGCAAGATGCCGTCGAAATGCTTGACGAGCGTCGTCTTGCCGGCGCCGTTCTGGCCGATGATGGCGACGGGCGTCGTGCCGTCGATCGTCAGGTTGACGCCGTCCAGGGCGCGCTGCCCGGGAAGGTACTCGTGGACCAGATCCTTGATCTCAATCTTCATCGTCCCAACGCCTTTCCAACGCGCTCCGCGCAGGCGCCCTCGGTAAGGGTCACCGGGCCGCTAGCGAGGCCGGCCTCGCTTAAGGCACGCGAGACGCGCACGTAATCGGGGATATCGATGCCGAGCTCCTCCAGAGCGGGGTCGCCGAAGACCTCCTCGGGGGTGCCGAACGCGACCTGGTTGCCGCGGCTGAGCGCAAGCACATGGTCGGCGAAGCGGGCGACGCGCTCCATGTCGTGGTCGACCATGATGACGGTCATACCGTCCTCGTTGAGCTTCTTGACGATGTCGAAGATCTCCTCGCTTCCCAGCGGATCGAGCTGCGTGGTGCATTCGTCGAGCACGAGCACGCGAGGATTCATGATGAGCGTGGAGCCGAGCGCGACGCGCTGGACCTGGCCGCCGGAGAGCTCGAGCGGATTGCGGTCGAGCAGGCCCTCGAGGTGGAGCGGGCCCGCGATCTGCTCGATGCGGCGAACCATCTCCTCGCGCGGGACGCCGTGGTTGCCCAAGCCGTAGGCCAGCTCCTCGGCCACAGTGCTCGCCGTGTAGGAAAGCTGGTTGAACGGATTTTGGAATACGAAGCCGACGTTGCACGAGATCTGCGCGATGGTCTGCTCGGCGACGCTCTCGCCCAGCACGCGAACGGCTCCGCGGCCCTTGCCGTTGAAGTGATGCGGGACCAGGCCGACCAGCGCGTTGCACAGGGTGGACTTGCCCGAGCCGTTGGGGCCGACGACGCACAGGAAGCCGCCCTCGGGCACCTCGAAGTCCAGATGGCGCACCGCGCAGCGCTTGGCGTCACGGTAGCGGAAGGAGAAGTCATCGACCTTGATGATGGAATCCACGAGCAAACCCCCTTACAGCGGCAGCACGCCGGCAACGCTCGCGATGCGGGCGGCGACGGAAAGTACCAGGACGACGGTGCTCGCGATGACCAGCGGCTTGTCGGCTGGCGCATGGCGCACTACGACGTAGCTGGTGTGGGCGTGCTCGGTGAGGTGGAAGCCGTGGGTCTCCAGCGTCATGGAGCGCTCCTCGGCGTCGGCGAGCGAGGACATGACCACGGGGCCGAGCAGGGGCACGGTGGCGCGGACGCGGGAGATGATGCCGCCGCCCATGTCCAGGCCGCGAGCGACCTGGGCCTCCTGGATGGTTGCCATGCGGCGCTTCATCTGGGGGACGACGTTGAGGCTCGCGAGCACGAGGTAGCCGGCTTTGGGCGGCAGGCCGCGCTCGGTGAGGTCGGCGACGAGCTCGCCGGTGTAGGTCGTGCGGTTCATGAGGTAGAATCCGCCGAGGAAAGTCAGGAGCGTGACGACCGTGGAGAGGGCGTACAGCGTGCCCTCCAGGCCGAGCCTCGCGAAACCGAGGTCGGCGATCACAGTCACGTTCTGCGGGCTGTAGCAACCCTGGATGAGCAGGAGCATCAAGGTCACGGGGATTCCGAAGCCGATCATCAGCTTGGCGAACGGCTTGAAATAGCCCATGGCGGCTGCGAGGGCGAACAGAGCGACGACGATGAGCGCGCCGAGGATCGGGCTGGGAAACATGATGGATGCCAGACCGAGCACGAGCACGCTGGCTACCTTGGCGGTCGGATTGAGGGCGACGAGCCAGGCGTCGCGGGCGGTATCATCGGCAACGGGACGCTGTGACATCCTGCTCTCCCTTCTCCTCTTGTCGATGCATCTACGATGCGGTCTGCCTGATACAAGCGGAGGGGCTATCGCCCCTCCGCCAAGGGGGTGGCACGGGACACGCTAAAGGTCCTCGTCGTCGAAATCGAGGTCGAGATCCTCATCCTCGTCGTCGAACTCGAGGTCATCGTCCTCGAGTTCGTCGTCGAGCTCATCGCGACCAGGACCCACGGGGGCGTCGCCATCGGCGATGCCGGCCATCGCGTACTGGCTCACGAGGCGGCGCGGGATCTTGCGCCAGATGGTGTAGGCGATGAGAACCGAGATGCCCTTGTCGAGCAGGTTCTCGAGAATCGCAGAGGAGAACACCGAAAGCAGCACGTCCTGCAGGGCGACGACGAACGCCGCGGTGACGACCGACGTGCCGTTGATACCGGTCGCGCCGCCAAAGACGAAGGAAGTGATAAGGGAGGCAGAAACCGCGTTGACCAGCGTGACGGCGAGCCAGACGGCAACGATGCCGGACTTCTTGTTGAAGAAGCCCGCGCGAGCCATGTAACCGGCGGTGAGGCCGACGAGCACGCTCACGATGGCGTACGGGAAGTTGACCGGGTTGGCGACGATGGCCAAGAAGACGTTGGTCAGGAGGCCGGTGAGCGCAGCGACCCAGGGGCCGGACAGGCAGGCGACGACAAGGGTGCCGATAGTGTCCAGAAACAAGGGGAGCTTAAGCATGGAGCACAGCGTCCCACCGATGAGGTTGATGCCCACCGCGATGGGAATGAGCACGAGGGACTAAGTCGAAAACTGATCTTTGAGCTTCTGCGCAAAGGAGGCCTTTTCCGACACGATGTTCTCCTCTCAAGGCTGCCTTACCGTATGCAAATCACATGCGTTTCATTGGGAAAGTGTTTTCCTAATTCGTTTTCCTAAGCGAATATTAACACTGACAAAACAGTTGCCGCAAACCGTCGGCAAACGGTCAGTCTTTGCCCGTAAGCGGATTCCGGATATGGTTGGGTACTATAGGACGCACCTAACACGCCAGCACCGCACGAGGAGCCCAGATGGATATCAGCGATATCGCCAAACTCGCCGGGGTATCCCCCTCCACGGTTTCGAAAGTCATAAACCATAAAGACAGCAGCATCAGCGACGCCACGCGGGAGCGCGTGCTCAAGATCGTTCGCGAGTACCACTACTCGCCTTACTCACGATCGCGCGCCACCAAAGACTGGCTCATCGGCGTCGTATTTCGCTCGCCCATCTCCCTAGACTCCACCCTCGACGGCATCCTCGACGTCGCTCAGCGAGCCGGCTATGCCCCCCTCGTCCTCGACAGCAACCTCGATCTCGAGCAAGAGCGCAAAAACCTCGTGGCCCTCAAAAGCACGGGTGCCGCCGGCGTGATCTGGGAACCGGTCAATGGGGAGAGCCTCTCATACCGGGGCATCCTCGATGCATCGGGCGCGAAGGTCGTGACCATCGGAGCAAACGGGGGCGACCTCTCCCTGCTGATCCCCTATGAAAAGGCGACGTACGAGATCACCTCCGAGCTCATCGGGCGCGATCACCGCCGCATCGGCTGCCTTGTAACCGAAGGACGACGCACGTCCGATTTCATCCAGGGGTTCAAGCGCTGCCTCTTCGAGCACGGCATGGCGTTCACCGAATCGCTCATCCACACAGAGGTCAGCGCCGACCTTCTTGGCAAGATCGGCAGCGGCGAGCTCACGGGCATCGTCTGCTCGCATTACCAAATGGCCAAGAAGCTTCACGCGCGCCTGGCGACGCTGCACTACCATACACCCGACGACGTCTCCATCGTCTCCCTGCGCAACGACTCTGGCACCTCCTGGATCGACGACCCCGGCGATGCCATCTCGACCTACACGATCAGAAATTCCGATTTCGGGCGCCTCGCATGCGAGCGCCTCATCGGAAAGATGACCGGGAAGCCCGCAACCGGCGACCATTTCGATGGACTGAAGCTGAACAACACGAACTCCCTCGGCAACCCGCCGACCAGCCGGTCGAAGCACGCCGTCGTCGTCGGAAGCATCAACATCGACACGCGCCTCTCCGTCCCAACACTCCCCGACGAGGGCAAGACGGTCACCACCGACCGCTCCCTCGTCTACCCCGGCGGCAAAGGCACGAATCAGGCCGCCGGGCTCGCAAAGCTCGGCCACCGCGTCACCCTTGTCGGAGATGTCGGCGCGGACGCCTCTTCTGACGTCGTGTATCGAACGCTCGAGCACTGGGAAGTCGACACCACCGGCGTGTACCGCAAGGCGGATGTGGAGACCGGCAAGGCATACATCTTCGTAGATCCCGAGGGCCGGTCCATGATCACCGTCCTGTCCGGCGCGAACGCCTTCCTCAGTGCAGACGACCTCGCCGCACGCGAGCAGCTGTTCGAAGGCGCCCAGTACTGCCTCGTCCAAACTGAAATCCCCCTCGACGCCGTGCTCGCCGCGCTCCGCACGGCCCAGCACCACGGCGCGAAGACGATCCTCAAGCCGGCGGCATGCGACATGCTGCCTGACGAGATCCTGCAGAGAGTGGACATCCTCGTTCCCAACCTGCCCGAACTAAACACCATAGTCCCCGGTCCGGGTACGATCGAGGAGCGCGCGGCCCGGCTCGCCGAGCGATGCGGCGGCACCGTGATCGTCACGCTCGGCGCGGACGGATGCTACCTGCACAGCCCAGAGCTACGCCGCCACTTCCCCGCCGCCGACTTCGATGCCGTCGACACGACCGGTGCGAGCGATGCCTTCATCAGCGCGCTTGCAGCGCGCCTCATGTCTGGCGACGACCTGCCGCGCGCCATCGAGCTCGCCAACTACGCGGCGGGCTACAGCACCACCCGCCAGGGAGTCGCGCAGGCGCTCATCGACCGCTTCGGGCTGGAGTGCGCGAACGCGTAGCGCGGAGGGCGGGCGGCGTCATCGCCGCCGCCAATCCGTGCTCGTGCGCACAGCGCGCGCATTTCTGCAGATCCGCTTCCACTAGCGATCCTCCCAGGGTGTGATGACCAGCTTGAGACAGCCGCCCTCGTGCGCCTCGAACGCGCGGTACGCCTCCACGATGTCGTTGAGCGGATAGCGGCCGGAGATCAGGCAGCTCGTGTCGATGCGGCCCTCCTGCACCAAACGCATGGTCTCATGCAGGTTGCACGCGTCCACGCCGCCGGTCTTGAAGACGAGGTTCTTGCCGTACATCTGGTGCAGCGGCAACGTCTGCGGCCCCTCGTACATGGCGGAGAGCACCACCACGCCGTGCGGGCGAGCGATGCGCCAGGCCATCTCGAAGGTGTTGGAGCCACCGGCGGCCTCGATCACGCTGTCGGCGCCGCGGTTGTGGGAGAGCTCGCGCACAGCGGCCTCCACGGCGGCAAGGTCCATAGTGCTCGCGTCGATCGCAGCGTCTGCCAGGCCGCGCTTGCGGGCGAGGGCGAGGCGCTGCGGGTCGATGTCGATCGCAATGATGGTGGAAGGCTCGTGCAGGCGGGCGCACATCATGGTGGTAAGGCCGACCGGCCCGGCGCCGATCACGGCGACCGTGGAGCCGGGCTCGATCTGGGCGATCTGGGCACCCCAGTGGCCTGTCGCCACGATGTCACCCAGAAAGAGGGCGTCCTCGTCGGTCACGTCCGCGGGGATGGGAGCGCAGGTGTAGTCCGCATATGGCACGCGGACGAGCTCCGCCTGACAGCCGTCTGCACAGCAGCCGAGCTCCCAGCCGCCTTCCACGCAGTTGTTGACCCAGCCGCGCTCGCAATAAAAGCACTCGCCGCAGAAGGTCTCGCAGCTCACGGCCACGCGGTCTCCGGGGTGGAGGCTGCACACGCCCTCCCCCACCTGCTCAACGACGCCCACGAACTCGTGGCCGAGCACCGTATTCGGCGTGGCGCGCGGGACGGCGCCGTGGATGATGTGCAGGTCGCTCGTGCAGATGGTCGAGCGCGTGACGCGGATAATGACGTCGGTTGGCGCCTGCAGCTGCGGCTCGGGGCGATCCTCGAGCGCGATATGTCCGTTGCCGTCGTGTACCAGGGCTTTCATGGGAGGCTCCTTATCGCTTGTTCGCCCGCAATGATACGCGATTCGGGAGACTCGTGACATGCCGCCGGCAACGTCCGCCTGCAGGTTTCGTCCTTAAAAATGTTGAGTTCAACATTTTTAAGGACGAAAGGCCCGTCGCCATCGTTGGGCAAGGCTGCCGCGGTCCAAAGCGCAATAGCTACTGCACAATTCGACGTGCAGCCTACAGTCTGATAGCCATCCGGCCCGACTCGCCTATACGCCTGAAGCCGAAACGGGTATAGAACGCCGCCGCCGAATCGTCCACGGGATCGACCACGAGTGCCCGTGCGCCGGCGATCGCCGCGACCTTGGAGGCGTTGATGATCGCATCGCGCAGAAGGGCGGCGCCAAGACCCATCCCCTTGAAATCGTCGTCCACGCCCAGCATCCCCAGAAGCACGACGGGGACCTGGGAGGGGGCGTTGCGGGCGAGCCATCCCCCGCCGATGTCGGACCGCACAACAGAATGTGTGCTCAGCGTATAGAAACCCGCCACGCACCCGGCGCAGCGCGAGACGTAAACCACGGCAGTACCCCGAGCGCGGGCGGTTGCGGCATGGCGCGCAGCCCATTCGTCAACGATTTCGACGCCGCAATGGAAACCCTCTATGCCCTCCCCCGCCGCAAGCTGGACGGGCCGGGAAAACCCAGCCGTCATACCCAGATCTCCTCACGGGCAAGGAGCTCGCGAGTCGACTCCGGCAGCGGAGCGTCGAGCATCGAGCAAAACTCCTCAAATGCGGGCCCCGCGAGCCGGGTCAGGCGCGCAGCCTCTATATCTGCCGCTGCCGCCTCATCGAGCTTGGAGGTCGACCACTGCGTGAGCGTCTGACCCTTGAGCGCCGCCGCCTCCTCATAACTGGCTCGTTGGGAGCCAGTTAGCCTCAGGTCCATCCTGCAGGGCTTTTCCAAAGCAAGCGTTGCCATGTCATCCTCCTCTTGAAGCCCACCATTCGTACGGAACTACTACGTACAAGTATAGTGTCACGAATCAAGTTCGTCCACGTGCCGCCGCGGCGCTAACGCTCCCCTCCAGCCAGCTGCACTTCAGCCTGTCCGCCGACTACGGCGCCTCGACGCGCGGCGCTTCCCGGTCGTCCACAACGAAAGGAGCCACAGGTCAATCCTGAGCGATAACGCGCTGAGCGAATTGTGCAGCAGCTGTTGCACAATTGGTCATGCCGAGGGCCTGAGCCACCAATCCACATCCACGCTGCATTCAACGTCAATCGGCTCGGGATGAAGATCCGGCATGGAACTTGCCGCGCCGTTCGGGGTCGCGGAAGCGTCGGCACAAGCCACGCGCCAGAAACAGGAGTCCCCGCTATTTCGCCGAATCATGCCTGCAAACAGATGTTTTCGAGCACCATTGCAGGCGCACGGCGATGAGATCGAATTCGATGTAGATCCCGCCATCGAACTTGGGAGCATCGTCCTTGCGGTTCCAGCTCTTGCAATCAGGCGCGAACGGGGGCGCGCTTCGTCACAGTCTCGCCATGCGCGCGAGTGCGTGCACGGTCACGTCGCTCTTAACGGCGCTCCCATCCGGAAACGCCATAGCCGGCGCCTCCCCTTCCCATTGTTCCCGCATTTCCCGGTAATCCTCGATCGCCATGTCGATGATCTCCTCAGGAGTTCCCTCCATGAGGCCACGGTCTTCCGGCCACGCGTCGAGGAGTTTTCTCGCGAGAGATTCGCGCTCACTCGGACAAAGTTCGATATCGAACGTCGCCTCCAGCACAAGATCGATGATTCGCGCGACCTCCGAGACGGGCGTCTCGGGCGAGACGCACGCCGCCAGAATGAGCGCCTCAAACGAGTACTCGTCAATCGGCGCGCCGTCCTCGCCCCCACATAGCTCCATGGGGTCGGCCTCGTAGAGAACGCGTTCCGCCACCGCCGAGCGGTGCTCCAGCATAAGGCTGAACTGCTCACCCTCGTCCAGCACCCCGAGGGCGACGCGGTAGCGCTCGCGCCTTCGAGAGAGCTTCGCCTCGTCGATGTGCCCGCAGCCCTCGAACCGCGTCTCGTCCAGGTTATGCATGAGGTCGGCGCGCTTGACCGTGCGTGCGACCGGGTCGACGACAAGGGCGTCTATGTAATCACGGTAAGGCACGGCGGGGTCGTGCGTAAGCAGCCGCAGGGGCTCGGTGACCTCCGGCGGAAACTCACGTTCCAGCTCTTCGAGCGTGATGGGCGTGTCTTCCACCACATCGTGCAGCAGGGCCACACAGGTCGTGACCTCGTCGGGCATCTGCTCCGCGAGATGATACGGGTGGAACACGTAGGGCGTGCCGCACTTGTCGACCTGCCCGGCGTGGGCGTCGTAGGCGATGCGCATGGCGCGGTTGGTAAGCGCTGTGTAGATCATGGTCGACTCCTCCCTCGCTATACGCATTATCTCACGGAAAAATGCCAAGCCGTCCGCACGGCTACAGCCAGCAAGGAAGACGAGTAAGATCTCGAGAGTCTTCATCAGTTGCTTCACGCAACAGATCTTCTCGAGAGCTCACCGACGAGCCCAGAGGTATCGCCCCTGCAATCCCAGTTCTCGAATTCGTGGGCGCAAGGCGCGGCAAGGCCATCGCTGTCGATGAGAACCGCCCTTGATCTGGGCATTATCGGAACGTGTCCTGATAAATTGAGACATGTCCTGATTCTGTCCTATGGTGGCGCCGCCAGAATCCCCTTCTTGTTGAGCACGTCCTGCCAGAGCGGCTCCGCGCGATCTACTTCTTCGACCTCGAGCAGGTGCAGCCGAAGCTTACGTCGCCCACACGCTCCACCGTCTGCCTGCCGCAGCTCGCGCAGCGGACGACAAGGAGCTGTTCCCCGGGGCGCGCACCCTGGAGCAGTTCGACGAGCTCGTAACCGTTCTTGCGGGCCAACGCGCGCGCCTCCGCCTCGCTCGTGTCGACGGGGCCTCCTCCAGGCCCGCCGCCGCGAGGCGCCCTTTCGCCTCGACAAGGCTCACGCCGTTCGTGTAATGGATATCCTCCTCGCCGCGATACCATTCGCGCCAGCAGCACGCACGGCAGACCTTCTCGCCGGCCGCGTTCTTGTCCAAGATGTAGGCGAGGCGGTAATCCGCCCGCGTGCCGCACGCCAGGCACGCGGTGCGCAGCCACTCGGTCTTGCGGTAGCTGCAGCGCGGGCTGTACTCCTGGTCGAGGCGCAGGCCGGCTTTTGCCAGCAGGGCATCGAGCTCTTCATTCGTCAGCCTCATATGGCCTCCAAGCATGTCGCGGTGTCTCTGATTGAATAGCGCGGCGAGGAACGGTAAATGATCACTCCGACCTCGATGACAGAATTGTTGGAAAGCTGGCGAAACCCGGCAGAACCACTCGAGGTGTTGTGTGGGCGATGCGGATCGTGGTTCGCCGAATAGAAATGGGCGGAATAATAAAACTGTGGGAAAGACCCAACGAGCGCAATCCATCTTGACAGCCGTTGTAAACTAATGATTCGTGCTTATTCGTGTTATTTTTGACTATTTTTGACTATAAAGGCGGTTTCTCCGATGCAGGACAAGCTTGCGAACATGAATGAAATCGCTGAGCATTTCGGCGTTACAACAGAAACGGTTCGCAACTGGATTAAGGGGCGCAAACTTCCAGCCATGAAGATCGGCGGGAGATGGCGATTCGACTGGACCGACGTCGAGCGCTGGGAAAACTCTCACACAAGGGATAGCGGGGCGCTTTCTTCAACTTACTACAAGGACTATATCACGGCTTCTTCCGCACTTGCCGCAAATAAAGATTACCGCGACCTTGTGAAAACAGAGTCGTATACGATCGTTAATGGCGACTGCATAGATGTTCTTCGAACCATCGGCAACGATGATATCGACCTACTCCTAACCGACCCTCCGTACAATCTCGGGCTTTTCATGCAGGACAGGGCCACAAACCTGAAACAAATGCGCGGCAACTATTTTGGTGCTGCCGGATGGGACAATCTAACGGCAGATGACTGGGCAGAATCTATGGATGCCTTTTTTGAGGAATCCGCCAGGGTCATCCGTACCGGTGGCGCCCTAATTGTTTTCATGGCCGTTATCAAGCTAGAGACGCTCATTCAATTGGCTCAAAAGCACGGTTTTTATTACAAAACAACCGGTTCTTGGCACAAATTAAATCCGATGCCGCGCAATATGAATCTCCACTTCATTAACTCCACCGAGTCGTGGGTCTACTTCGTCAACGACGCTCGTACGGGCACCTTCAATAACGGTGGAAAGGCACTCCATGACTTCTACGAGACTTCGGTGACCCCCAAAAGCGAAAGGAAATACGGTAAACATCCAACTCAGAAGCCCGTTGAGCTCATGAACTATTTTGTTCAAGCCCTCTCTAACCCTGGAGACTTGGTTCTCGATCCGTTTATGGGTAGTGGCAGCACTGGAGTCTCAGCGGTAAGGCTAGGACGCAGATTTATAGGCGTCGAACTCAACGAGGATTATTTCGACATTTCCGCTAAACGATTGGAAGCTGAAAAGTAATGTCAAAGCCCACTGTAATAGATTTGTTCGCGGGCGTCGGCGGACTCTCACTTGGCTTTGAGATGGCTGGCTTTGAAGTCGCGCTTGCAAACGAATATGATTCTTCAATTGCCGAGGCATACGTCAAGAATCGTCCGAACGCAAACATGATCGTTGCTGATATCACCGAACTGCCCGTCGATGAAACCTTCGGACCCTATGAAGGCAAGATTACAGCTGTAATCGGTGGTCCGCCGTGCCAAGGCTTCTCCCAGAAAGGAAAGCGCAAGAGCATAAATGACCCAAGAAATTATCTGTTCCGCTACTACTATGAGGTTGTAAAGCGCGTCAAACCCAAATACTTCGTTATCGAGAATGTCCCAAATCTTCTTACCACAGAGAACGGACTCTTCAAGGACGAGATTGTTGAGCTCTTTAACGGCATCGGCTACACCGTCAGCTGCGGAGTGCTCTGCGCAGCTGACTTTGGAATCCCTCAGGACAGGCGCCGAACGTGCATTATTGGCAAAATGGGTGCAACCAAACCGGTCTCCCTACCAGTGCCAAGTGGAACACACACGACGATTTGGGACGCCATCAGCGATCTTAGCTATTTGGAGTCGGGTGAGGGTGCCGAAAGACAGGGTTATCGGAGCGGTCCCCTGAGCACTTACCAACGAATGATGCGCGCAGATTCTGATGAGCTCTTCAACCATATCGCCACTCGACATAGCAAGATTACGCTTGAACGGTTGAGGATGATTGCCCCCGAAAGGGGCAAGGAAATGCTTCCCGAAGAGCATCACACGAAGTCTATTTACAGCGGGACCTGGTGTCGCATGAAGAAGGATGGGATTGCCAAAACAATCACCACCCGGTACGACACACCCTCCTCGGGGGAGTTCACACACCCCTATCTTGACCGCGCTATTACAACACGAGAAGCTGCACGCATTCAATCCTTCCCCGATACGTTTCATTTTTATGGAAGTAAGTCGTCGCAAATGAAGCAGGTCGGAAATGCTGTGCCTCCACTCCTCGGAAAGGCGATTGCGGAACGCTTGCTAGACGACATGAAGAACGAGTGAATAGGACGCAACGATGGTCTCACCAACATCCATGCAAGAATATGAACCACTTGACCCCAGGCTTGTCACTAAGACATCTTTACCGAAACCCAAGGGAGCCATTGCGCTTGCCCTTATTCTGTGGTTTGTCAACGATAAACCTGGCTCTGTCGAATATGGGCGCGAGGTTGGCTTTAGAGATGATGGTGGAATTATCGACGACAGTGTTATCGATGCAGTTTTGAGCTACGCGACCGCCCATGATATTGAACTTCGAGATACCGACATTGCATCATGTTTGAAAGGCAACGCCCTACTCGAAAGCCAAATGGAGTCGCTCAATGCTGCATTTGAACTAGTTTGGCACTTGGGCACTTTTTCCTTTGCCGACACAGCCGGAAGGGGCAATGAGCGCACAGGCGGGAAAAGACTCAGAAAGAAAATCCGTTTCAGCTCGAATGTTGATTTGATTGAAGTTCTTTTTGAAGAGAACCCCAACGCGCTTGCTCGTGTTCTTATGGACTGGCTCACGGGTGGTCACGTTGTCAGCGACGAAAACGCGTCGCGGCGGTTAGCCCATGTGCTCGGACTACTATCTGAATCCACCTTATATAAAACCAGTAAGGGCGATAAAGGAACGATATACTCCATCAGGGGAGTTTACGACGCTCTGTTGTCTGGCAATGAAGCGGTTGATGTCGTTGATCCGGGCGAAGAAACTCAGGGGCCGACACGAATTCTAAAATCTGCGATCGATGCTGGATTTTTCCCCGCTCTCCAAATTAAAGGCAGCTCCGTAACTCTCGATAACGAAATGAGTCGCACCGATATCAAGGCATACTCCGATCGTATGCAAGTTAGCGCGGCCATATCTCGGGTTAAAGTCGAACATTCCGAAAAATGGAAAACTTCTACCTACATGGCCGCCAAGGCCATCGATAAGCCCCGAAACTACATCTTCTTCGGCGCGCCTGGGACTGGCAAGTCTTACACGCTCAATAAACTTGCGATTGGCACAGACAGCGAGCCGGGTCTTTTTGCAAAGGATCACGTTACGCGCGTCACCTTCCACCCCGACTACAGCTACTCACAATTTGTGGGCTGCTTCAAACCCTATAGCGAACCAGACACCAAAAAAATCTCCTACAAATTTGTAGAGGGCCCCTTCCTCAAAACGTACCTCGAGGCTATAGCGCACCCATACGAGAATTACGCCCTCTTGATTGAGGAGATCAACCGTGCGAACCCTGCCGCCGTTTTCGGCGACGTGTTCCAGTTGCTTGATCGCAACAGGGACGGGAACAGCATCTACCCCGTTGCGACGTCGAAGGAGATGGCCGACCGTATTAGCGACTATTTTGACGAGCTTGAAGACAAGGATGCCGTAAAAGATGCTATCGAAAGGTATTACGATCCCGATCTAGATTTCGGTGCCTTCTGCGAAATGTCCCGTGAGGGGCTTTGCCTACCGCCCAACATGTACATCTGGGCAACCATGAACAGTGCCGACCAGGGCGTGTTCCCAATGGACACTGCGTTCAAGCGACGTTGGGACTTCCACTACATTGACATTGACGAAGGCGCAGATGCAGACATCAATGGCGTGAAACTGAGCGATATTGAGGTTCCCTGCGGAAAGTTCACCGTGAAGTGGAACGACCTACGCATGGCTATTAACGACTTCCTATTGAGTGACGATATTCACGTGAATGAGGATAAGCTGCTCGGACCGTTCTTCATTTCCCCGGAATCTCTGGACCCGAAGACGTTCGCGCAGGTCTTCATGGACAAGGTGCTGCTGTACCTGTACGAGGACGCCGGGAAGACCAAGCGCACAAAGTTGTTCCGCTCCGACCTGAAGACTTACTCGCAGGTTTGCGAAGCCTTCAGAGAAGAGGGTGCGGCCATTTTCAGCACCGGGTTCCCCAAGCTCGAGTACTGCCCCGAGCCGGAGACCGACACCGCCAATGGTCCCCAGGAGTAGCCGACGATGCGAAAGGTGTACATCCGCGAGCTAAAACCATATTCACTCGCGATGCTCAGTGAAATGTTCGGGTGCTCCACCTCGCGGACTAAGACGCTTGTGGGTGACCTGATGACACGCGGTATCGTACGATACCGCGCAGGCGCAAAATCAGACCCCGAGGAGACTGACGCGGAGGATGCCGCGCCCGATGAGCTCTACCAGTTCCGATTCGTGGGGCTAGTGATGATGGGCGACACGCTGGTCGTGGCATATCCCAAGTACTTTCGCGA
This sequence comes from Collinsella sp., assembly GCA_048318985.1. Lineage (GTDB taxonomy): Bacteria > Actinomycetota > Coriobacteriia > Coriobacteriales > Coriobacteriaceae > Collinsella. The sequence continues at coordinate 28,180 of DBFEBE010000110.1, read as the reverse complement.
CCGAATGCCCACCGATGATGAACTCATTCTGATTCTGCGGATACTCAAGCGCGATGCAGGGGTCGCCGTGGTAACGAGCCTTGAGGATGGTGGGGCTGCCACCAATGACAAGCTGCCCGTAATGCTGGCGCTGTTGGATCTATACGGTGAGTATGGCGAGTACTCAAACTACGTTGAGGGACTTGAGCTCAATGGCAACGGAAGCATCGACTGGAACCACACGATCAATGGACATCTGCCCATCCTTTCTAACGGTAGACCGATATACATTGAGTGCGAAACTCGTAGAACGTTTCGCGATGAGTCTGACTTCATCGCGCGTTTGCACCGTGCCGTATTGACCGAATGCTCGCGCACGTTCCGCGAAGTGGGCATCGACAAACTTCTCTCACTCGATGACGTTTGGTTGTCAGATGAGGAAGTCGATGACTTCGGTGATGCCGAGACGCTGAGTTGGCGGCTTGAGCGCGAGCGTGCAACACAGTTCGTTGACTGGAAGCTATTGACGCTTGATTTGCTAGAACGCTACCTGCTCGCCCGCGAAAGCGAAGTGCGCAGCGATGAGGTGCGGGCACTCGGCACAACGAGCTTCTATAACGTATGGGAAAACACCTGTAAAGTTGCGTTCGGTGATGCGTTGAAAAAGACGCTGGGCAGCCTTGGGTTCACAATCGAAAACAAATGGGATGTCGACAAGAAGCTGTCTGAAATCATCCCGCAACCCCAGTGGGAACGTTGGCTGGGCGATCGCTTCGCCAAACGCGAAGGCACCGACACGCTCATACCCGATACTGTCACCATTGCAGAAAGCACCGACGGAGAGCGCTTGTTCTGCATCTACGATGCGAAGCACTACGTGCCGAGCACAAATGGAAAGATGAAGCACCAGCCGGGTCTTGAGTCGGTGACCAAGCAGTTCCTGTACCAGAGCGCGTACAGAAGGTTCATCAAGGCGCATAAGTTCGACCGAGTGGTGAACGCATTTCTGGTGCCAGGGACCGTAGATGAGCCCAAGCTGATAGCAAGGGTTTCATTCCCAGACGTGATTGCGGAGGAAGAGGAGCCATTCGACAATTTCATCTACATGTGGATGCTGCCAGCGCATGACGTGTTTAAGGCATATCTAGATGGGAAGATGCTGGATAACGAAATTGCCCAGATAGCCAGCATGGTTAAGATTGGCAACTCTTAGGAGGCCCATGAAATTTTATACAAACCAACCCGGTACCGAGGGAGCGATTAAGGTTACATCGACCTCGCGGCAAACCGCGACTGCCACACCCATTTTGCTACGAGACTCGTCCGACCAAACACGCCTTGCCTTTGAGCCCATCTTAGTCAACAACAATAAGGAGCCGGGCAACAGCGTTAAAGGAAAGCTCATTTACGAGAAGAAGAGCAAAAACGATGAGCTCTTTCCCTTCGAGCGCCAAGCTGACGATAGATAGCGATGACCCCTTCGAGGCCTTTTCACCCAACTGCGTAATCATCGCTGGGAATACAAGTGAATTCGCTACGACTTCAGGCGAATTTGACCGGGCAAAACTCTCGTCCTTTGAGAGCTTCAGGAATAGTCTCAATGGCATAGTGATTGTCACCTACGATGAACTCCTTCAAAAGATTAAGAACTTGATCTCCATCCTGAAGACGGGACAGGTCGGTGATGCGCCTTTTGAATGACAAGGCCGTTATTGCATCCGGAATCGGATACAAGCAGGACGCTTCAAAGGTTTGAACCGCCCGTTACAGATATTAAGTTGCGCACCAAAACATCGCCTGCATAGGGTGACGATCAATGTCGAACGTTTCTGCACCGTCCCCCACTGGATGCGTTGGAAACCTCGTAGCCACAGTATGACTAGTTGGCAGGACACACCATCTTCGAGAATTAAGTAGAGATAATTCAGCCATCCGTCCCAACCCCATCGAAAAGCGCGATCATCCGTGCAGCAGGTAATGAAACCCGAGTCACCTTAGAGCGATAGTCATTGATGCACCCAAATCATCACGATCCCCATCATTCCTCTCGCCGTCAGATTTTGTCCGCACGAATTGATAGGTTATTCATTAGTCGAAGAAAGGAGTCTCTTTGAATAAAAATATGACCATTTCAGACGTTCTAAGCTACAAGACTGAAGAGCTACGGAGATCACTCGGTCTCGACCTCCCCCACCCGACATCTCAGGGAGACCTCGGTGAGGATGCCTGGATCTCATTCCTGAAGTCCTTCCTCCCGAGCAGGTACGCCGTCTCTAAAGGGTTCGTCTTCGACAGCCATGGGGGAATCAGCGATCAGATTGACGTGATCATCTATGACAGACACCATTCCCCGCTCATCCTCAAGACCCCCAACGACGAACGCTACGTGACTGCCGAAAGTGTGTATGCAGTCTTTGAGATCAAACAAGAGATAAGCGAGGGGAACATCTGCTACGCCCTGGACAAGATCAACAGCGTCCGGAGCCTCCACAGAACCAGTCGCGAGATGATTGCATCTGGCAAATCCGTAGAGCCTCGCAAACTAACCCGCATCATAGGGGGCCTGCTAACCAAAGACTCCATATCCAAAGAGAGCGTCCGAAGACATCTTGAGACCTACGATGGCGTCGACATGTTGTGTGCCGCTAGCGCAATGACAGCGTTCAGACGAAGATCCGGAGAGATTGAGATCTCGGATGAGCGGGAGGCGCTACCCGCGTTCTTCTACCTTCTGCTCGACGAGCTTCACAAGCTCGGCACGGTCGCAGCGATAGACATCAGGGAGTACGCGGAACTTGCCCTAAAGTCATTCCGCCTGGAGGGAGATCATCATGTCAGTGAGTGACGACTTTGCGAAGTTCCTATCGGATATAGAGCCGAGCAGCTCGACCGTCAGAGAGATCAGCACTGCTCAGAAGTCCCTACGGGACTACCTCTCCTCCCACGAGAAGTACTCCGACCGCTATCAGTCCAGCTATCTCTCGGGGTCCTACGCAAAACACACTGCCATCAGGCCCGCCAAGGACGGCGGGAACCGGGACGTGGACATTGTTGTAGAGACGAACCACTCGACAGACGACAGCCCCGCCGGCACCCTCGAGGAACTTCGGGCCGCGCTCGCTGACGCCAGCAAATACTCGACGGCGCACATGCAAACCCACTCCGTTGGCATTCAGCTCTCGAAGTTGGACATCGATGTCGTCCCACTCGCCACGGAGGGTGAGAGTTGGTGCATCGGAGACGCCGAGACGGGCGAGTGGAGCCGAACGAATCCGAAAGGCCACAAGGAGTGGTCAACAGAAGTCAACAAAGAGCACGACGGGAAGTATAAGCCAGTCGTGAAAATTCTGAAGTGGTGGAGACGGGAGCACTGTCCAAAGGGTTCGAGATGGCCCAAGGGCATCACTCTGGAGAAGATGGTCGCCGACAGTTTTCCGGAGGAGACGGGGCCCTACGGAGACCTCGTTGCAAGCGTTTTCCGCTCGATGCACGACCGCTGCTCCGAGGGTCTCAATTCCGGAATCGTGCCGTTCATCGATGACCCCTCCCTCCCCGGCAACGACCTCGCTGCAAGCTACTCCATTGAGGACTTCAGGGAGTTCGATAGCGAGCTCATCTCCGCGATAGCTCTCCTGGATGAGAGCGAGTCCACCAACGAGGTCTGGAGAAAGATTCTTGGGGAGCGCTTCCCCGCCGGTTCATCCAAGGCGGAGCTCTCCCTCCCTGCGAGCACCTATCTTCCGACTCAGCGCGCCCTGGCAGTAGGCTGGCGCGAGCGACTTCCCTACATCGTGAAGGCGAAGGGCTACGGGATCCAAGTTTACGCAGAGGTAGAAACCAAGGATGGCAAGAGGTTCGCCATCCGTAACAACGATCGAACGATCCCGAAAGGCTGCACGGTTGTCTACCATGCGCTCAGAAGCCCGAACTTACGCAACTGCTCCATACGGTGGCAAATCGTCAACACCGGAGCCGAGGCGATCTCCGCGAACTGTCCGCGCGGTGAGATTGAACCGCCGAACGAGAATAACGGATCTCGTCGTGAGACGACTGCATACACAGGGCGCCATTACGTTCAATGCTTTGCGATCCACAAGGGTGCGTGCGTTGCTCTGAGCAAGGAGTTCTTTATCAATGTCAGTTAACGTTATTCCCAAATGGTGACAATCCGCCAGCTCGAAGTGCCTCTACACCGTGATTTTAAGCGCATCTCAGGACCTGCCCAGCATTCATCAAGGACCGCGTGAGTCAACTCGGTTGGGAAGACATGGAGCGTCTGGCGGCAGGAATGCTCAAGGCGATGGGTTATTGCGCCCGCGTGGTGACACCCAAGGGCCCAGATGGAAGACGCGACGTGATCGCCTCCCCCGACGCGCTGGGGCTCGAGTCTCCACGCATCGTTGCTGAGGTCAAGCACCGCAAGGGAGCCATGGGCGCTCCCGCGACGCGCTCGTTCATCAGCGGGCTGCGCACGGGCGATCGCGGGCTCTACGTCTCCACCGGGGGCTTCACCAAGGAGGCCCGCTACGAGGCCGACCGCGTCAACGTGCCCGTGCGCCTGCTCGATCTCGACTCCTTTGTTCGCCATTACGTCGAGGTTTACGACAAGGCCGACGACGAGACCCAAAGCATTCTCCCGCTCACCCGCATCTGGTGGCCCGCGTAGCAATTCAACAAATAATAGAAAACGCCCGCCAAAGGTTGCATCATCTCAACGAGCGCCGAGAGATAGGCATGGCGGGTTCACTGCCCGTACCGTATCACGCATGGACGCACCACACTATGCAACCGCTCTATCGCCGCTCAATCCCTGCGTTTTTCGACCTGCCAATCGAGCCCACGGCATACCTTGAGGTCCCGCCGCAAGGTTAACCATCTCCTAATTATGTCCGCACGGCCTGGTACCTTGACGGCAATCGAATCATCGTCGAAAGGCTGAGATGGGTACCGTAATAATCGATGCGCGCTCGTTCAAGTTCCTCCCGGAGGCTCTTGAGGCGTGTAGGCTTTCCGCGGTCGACACCGTCGTCCTGACCCCGTGCGACCTCAAGCTGTCCACCCGATATGCGGGAGTGCTTTGGGCAATTCAAGAGGATAATATGAGCCTTAAGGTTGTCCGCTGCACCAACAGGGCGGAGTCGGTTATAGACGGCGCCAGGGTATATGCAATGCCGCGCGACCTTATGGTCACCAACGACATCGGGGTGGCCGCCTTCGCCATCAAGAAAGGGGCCTCCGCAATCGACCACCGGGGCAGGCCCTTCGACCCCCGAACGATTCAACAGGACTTGAGCGAACGCGACCGGGAGCGGCTCCTTCGCTCCATGGGGATCTTTCCACCCTGTCAAAATGAACCAGCGCTCGATGCCAGCGACGCCAGGCGGCTCGCGCGGGAAGTCGAGGCATTCGCCTCCCTCAGCACTCCCCATAAACCACAAGCAAGTAGGTACAATCGAATTCTCGTCGATGCGGACAACCTCCCAACAACGAGAATACTGCCCGTCGCACGGACCCTCGGAATCCCCGTCTCGATCTTTCACGACGAAACGAACGATATCGGCACCAGGCTGCTCCAAACAGACCCGATCAGCAATGATGAAAGCACAAACGGGTTTTGGGTCGAACAGGCTCCCATTCCCTCTGGCGAGCACGCAGTCGATATGGTCATGATCGAGCGAGCGCGGAAAGGCGACTTCGTGCTCACCAACGATGGACCCTTAGCCTACAAGTGCCTTGAGATCGGCTGTGCAGTCATGGATAGATACGGCGCATTCCACGAACCCGAAGAATACCCGTACTTCCCAACTGAAAGCATCTTCAGGCAATCTCGCCATGTAAGAAACAACGCAATCAAGCACGGACTCAACGAGAACGAAAGGGCCACCGAATTCATGAAGCGGCTGCATAGCGCATTGTCGCGCTGATGGCGATCGCCCTTTGGCTCGAACCATTCGCGCTCGATCCCCGCCTAGAAGGACGCTCCCATTCTGCACCTCTTGAATCGCATCGCCTAATTACACCGACGCCTTTTCGACATACAGCTTCAAGCTCCTCGTGCTCCAGTCTTTCACCACGCCGCGCAACGTGTTGCCATAGCGGGCGATTTCGCCAAGCACCCGCTGCAGTTCTTCCATCGTTTTTGGTTCAAACGGCAAGTGCTTTCCCCTTCCATCAATGAAGACGATCCTGAGGAATCCGTCCACATCGGTAAAAGGCGCCATCTTGACGACAACCCAATCGTCTTTATCCTCGATTGCACTCGCACTTTCGACAAGACACTCGGGATCGCAGATAAAACCCCGTTCGTAATACTCGATCCTCGCTGGGAATAGCGTTATCTCATCAACATACTCGACGAATCGCTCATCCCTCATCAGGAATGGAATGCCCTTCCGCAGATAATCCCCCTCACTTGAAAAATCAGGGACGAGCAGCGCTTTGGCTTTTCGCTCTCTATACTCCTCTGAATACCAATACATGTAGAGCCGCGAAAGAAGCGCTGTGGACATTGGGAATTTGGCATTCCCATAGGCCACGGCGTCCGTTCCGCAATACGGGCAAAGCGCCGAATCTTCCCCCTCTTCTTCTTGCAGCCACTCGACGACCTCATCGGCGCGGAATCTACTTCCACAGCGGAAGCACCCGCACGTACGTGAGCGCTTCTTGAACTTCGTCCTGTTATGCGCCGTCATACAGTTGAATGCGCGGTAGTCCCCGTAATCCAAATAAGGAATGGCAACCGAGCATGCATCTGGAACGACCCGTTGGGCGCTATTCACTATAATCATCTCGCCTTCAGCACCACCTTATGGGGTTTCCGGTTTCCAACGAAACTCGAAGCAAGTTTCCCAAGCGTTCCGCCGTTGGATATTTCCCCTCGTAAAGAACGGGATCTTCCTTCAATGAAGCAAGGAATTCCCCGCCAGCATCCTCAGGTGCTCGTTCGCTCATTTCGGCGACAACGGTAACGAAGCGCCGCAGCTCATCAAGCGTATCTTTCGCCTTCTCGGCAGGATACGCCCCGCCGTTTCCATCAGGGATGAACGAACTCAACAGCGGGAACTCGGCTTCGCCGCCAGCCGACTCAACCAGCGCGCAAAAATGTGCGACTCCGGCCCAGTTGTCCACCCATTCGGTGAAGTAGTCGCCACCTTCGTGCTCGCAGCAATCTTGGAGCCACTCGCAGAATTCATCGCTAAGCGCGCCGTACCGCGCATCGAAGCGCCTGTAGTCGTATTTCTCACGCGCCGCATCGAGCGTGCGCGACGCAAGGTATCCATCTTTGTCGATATAAAGATCCTCGAGCGGGATGGGACCGGGCTTGAGTTTCCCTTCTTCGAAGCACCTGCATCGGACTGTCGCATCCAAGCCCATAGCGTATCGCCCCTATCTACTGAAATGGAATCGGATACCGTGGGGGGGGTCCACCGCGCCAAACCGAACGTCCGCCCACCATCAATCAGCTCCGCCGCGTTCTCAAACACGATATCACCGCAATGTCGAATTGGACGTCAGGAGGACAATGGGGCTCGGTCCGTAAAGAGCGGTCGCACCTCCCCTCGAGAACGAAGGTCAACGTTTTTCGTACTCGATCTTGGTTTCACCGAGTAGCAGCCAATCTTGTACGAACAAAACACCAGGTAACGGACTTGGCGTCGGGCTGCATACTCGGCAATTTCGCAAACTTATACGAAAAACGTTGCCCATACGACTTCAAGGGCGCCAACCCGGCTCAGCCGAACGCGGGTCCGTGCGGCAAAAGGGCCTCCGAACACACAGATCAGCTCGCTCGGCACGCGCCCGCGCCCTCCACGAGGTCCCGTCATCACGCCCATCGATGGACGAACGCTTGTTCGATGTATTTCGCTTGGACGGCACCGCACGCGGCTCGGGCTATGTTACGGTATTCGTTTACATGGCTTCAAAGACGCACAAGGAACCACCGAGAGAGCGAGCATGGCAAAGAACACCGCAAACTATGGCAACGACAGCATCCGTCAGCTCAAGGACGAGGAGCGCGTCCGCCTGCGCCCCGCCGTCATCTTCGGCTCGGACGGGCTCGACGGCTGCGCGCACGCCGCCTTCGAGATCCTGTCCAACGCCGTCGACGAGGCGCGCCAGGGCTACGGCAACCTGATCACCCTCACCGCCTTCCGCGACGGCTCCATCCAGGTCGAGGACAACGGCCGCGGCTGCCCGCTCGACTGGAACCCCTCCGAGAAGCGCCTCAACTGGGAGCTCGTCTTCTGCGAGCTCTACGCCGGCGGCCAATACAACAACAACGACGGCGGCGACTACGACTTCTCGCGCGGCACCAACGGCCTGGGGTCCTGCGCTGTCCAGTGCGCCTCCGAGTACATGGACGTCACGGTCTGGCGCGACGGCAACAAGTACTCCCTCCACTTCAAGAAGGGCAAGGTCGTGGGCGCCAAGAAGAAAGCGCTCGAGATCGAGCCCACCGATGAGCACCGCACCGGCACCACCATCAAATGGCGCCCGGACCTGGAGGTCTTCACCTCGATCAGCATCCCCCACGAGTGGTACCGCGAGACCATGCGCCGCCAGGCCGTGGTCAACGCCAACGTGACCTTCCGCCTGCGCATCGAGGGCGACGACGGCGAGTTCACCGAAGAGGACTTCTGCTACCCCAAGGGCATCGAGGACTACGTGCTCGAGAAGGTGGGCGCCGACTACCTCACCGAACCCTTCTTCATCGAGGCGGACCGCCGCGGCCGCGACCGCGAGGACCTGCCCGACTACAACGTCAAGATCACGGCGTGCCTGTGCTTCTCCCGCACCTTCCAGATGCAGGAGTACTACCACAACTCGTCGTGGCTCGAAAACGGCGGCTCGCCCGAGAAGGCCGCCCGCAGCGCGCTGACCAGCGCGATCGACGCCTACATCAAGCAGCAGGGCAAGTACAACAAAAACGAGAGCTCCATTAAGTGGCAAGACGTCCAGGACTGCCTGGTGCTGGTGACCAACTGCTTCTCCACCCAGACGTCGTATGAGAACCAGACCAAGAAGGCCATCAACAACCGCTTCATCCAGCAGGCCATGACGGCATTCTTCAAGGAGCGCCTCTCGACCTACCTGATCGAGAACAAGGACGCCGCCAACAAGATCATGGAGCAGGTGCTCATCAACAAGCGCTCGCGCGAGAACGCCGAGAAGACGCGCCAGAGCATCAAGACCAACCTGCAGCAGAAGACCGACATGGCCAACCGCGTGCAGAAGTTCATCGACTGCCGCTCCAAGGACAAGACCCGCCGCGAAGTCTACATCGTAGAGGGTGACTCGGCGGCGGGCGCCATCCGCACCTCGCGCGATGCCGAGTTCCAGGGCGTCATGCCCGTCCGCGGCAAAATCCTCAACTGCCTGAAGGAGGACTACCCGCGCATCTTCAAGTCCGACATCATCATGGACCTCATGCGCGTGCTGGGCTGCGGCGTGGAGATCAAGGATAAGCGCATCAAGAACCTGGGCGCCTTCGACCTGGACAACCTCAACTGGAGCAAGGTCATCATCTGTACGGACGCCGACGTCGACGGCTACCACATCCGCACGCTCATCTTGACGATGCTCTACCGCCTGGTGCCCACGCTCATCGACGAGGGCTACGTCTACATCGCCGAGTCGCCGCTGTATGAGATCAACTGCAAGGAGAAGACCTACTTCGCCTACACCGAGCTCGAGAAGAACGGCATCCTGGCCGAGATCGGTGATCAGAAGTGCTCCATCAACCGCTCCAAGGGTCTTGGTGAGAACGACCCGGACATGATGTGGCTCACCACCATGAACCCCGAGACGCGCCGCCTCATCAAGGTGGAGCCTGAGGACGTGGCCAAGATGGAGAACATGTTCAACCTGCTGCTGGGCAACGACGAGGCCGGCCGCAAGCGCCATATCGCCGAGCACGGCAAGGAGTATCTCGACCAGCTGGACCTGCAGTAAGAGCGGCCCTAGAGGAAGCATCAAGAGGACATCGTGGCTAAGAAGAAAACCAACACCCCAAGCAAGAAGAAGCAGGTCAACACCGATAACGTCATCGGCCTGCACTCGGAGGTCACGGCGCAGCCCATCACGGAGACGCTCGAGACCAACTACATGCCGTATGCCATGAGCACCAACGTCTCGCGCGCGTTCCCCGAGATCGACGGCTTCAAGCCCTCGCACCGCAAGCTGCTCTACACCATGTACAAGATGGGCTTGCTGAAGGGCGACCGCCAGAAGAGCGCCAACATCGTGGGCCAGACCATGAAGCTCAACCCACATGGCGACGCCGCCATCTACGAGACGATGGTCCGCCTCGCCACGGGCAACGAAGCACTGCTCGCTCCGTTCGTGGAGTCCAAGGGCAACTTCGGCAAGTACTACTCGGGCGACCTGAGCTACGCCGCCTCGCGTTACACCGAGGCCAAGCTCTCCCCTATCTGCGCCGAGATATTCAAGGATATCGACAAGGACCCGGTCGACTTCGTCGACAGCTACGACGGCGCCATGAAGGAGCCGCGCCTGCTGCCCACCACGTTCCCCAACATCCTGGTGTCGGCTAACAAGGGCATCGGCGTGGCCATGGCCTCCGACATCTGCGGCTTCAACCTCAACGAGGTCTGCACCGCAACCATGCACTATCTTGAGGACCCCGACTGCGACCTGCTGGAATACATGCCCATGCCCGACTTCTCTACCGGCGGCGAGATCATCTACCGCCGCGAGGAGATGGAGCGCATCATCGAGACGGGCCTGGGCAGCTTCCAGATCCGCTCGCGCTGGCGCTGGATCCCCGAAGAGCGCATCATCGAGGTCTACGAGATCCCCTACACCACCAAGACGGACGTCATCATCGACCGCATCATCAAGCTCTCCAAGGAGGGCAAGGTGCGCGAGATCGCCGACATCCGCGACGAGACCGACCTCTCCGGCCTGCGCATCGCCATCGACCTGAAGCGCGGCGTGGACCCCGAGAAGCTCATGGCCAAGCTCTATCGCACCACCACGCTGCAGGATTCGTTCTCGTGCAACTTCAACGTGCTTGTCGACGGCTATCCGCGCGTGATGGGCGTGCGCCAGATCCTGCACGAGTGGGTCGCATGGCGCATCCAGTCCACGCGCCGCCGCGTGAACTTCGATTTGGGCAAGAAGTCCGAGCGCCTGCACCTGCTGCACGGCCTCGAGGCCATCCTGCTCGACATCGACAAGGCCATCGCCATCATCCGTGGCACCAAGCTCGAAGCCGAGGTCGTCCCCAACCTGATGCGCGGCTTCGATATCGACGAGACCCAGGCCGAGTTCGTCGCCGAGCTCAAGCTGCGCAACATCAACGAGGAATACATCCTCAACCGCACCAAGGACATCGCGAAGCTCGAGGGCGAGATCGCCGAGCTCGAGGAGATCCTCTCGAGCGAGGTCAACATCAAGAAGGTCATTTCCGACGAGCTGGCGGCGGTCAACAAGAAATACGTCATGCCGCGCCGCACGGGCCGCATCGAGCCGTCCGACGTGATCGAGGTGAGCCTGGAGCCCGAGGTCGAGGAGTACCCGGTCACCATCATGCTCTCCCGCGAGGGCTATCTCAAGAAGATGACGGACCGCGTGCTGCGCAAGGGCGCCGCGCTCAAATACAAGGACGGCGACGAGCCCTTCATCGAATTCCCGTCCGCCAACACGCACGAACTGCTGGTGTTCACCAACAAGAGCCAGGTGTACAAGTGCAAGGTCGCCGCGTTCGAGGACACCAAATCCGCGCAGCTGGGCTCGTACCTGCCCACCGACCTGGAGATGGAGGCGGACGAGAGCGTGATCTGGGTCCTCGACCCCGAGGACTACAAGGCCGACGCGCTGTTCATCTTCGAGAACGGCCGCGCCGTGCGCGTCGCGCTGGCGGGCTACGTCACCAAGACCAACCGCAAGCGCCTCAAGAACGCCATCTACGGCGGGTCCAAGCTGCTGTATGCGCAAGTGCTCAAGGAGGACCGTGACATCGCGCTGGTCTCGAGCGACTTCCGCCTGATGAACTTCAACACGTCGCTGCTCAAGACCAAGACGACCACCAGCACGCAGGGCGTCCAGGCATTCACCGCCAAGAAGGGCCGCATCGTCACATCCGTGAGCACGACCGAGGAAGTGCTGGGCGCGGGCGTCTCGGCGGAGAAATTCACCGCACAGGCCCTGCCATGCGCCGGCGCGCTCATGAAGGAAGACGACATGCCCAGCTTGTTCGACTAGGGATTGGAAGAGCGCCAGCCGACCGGTCAGTTCGTCCGGCTGGCGCGGGCGCGAGCATGGGCACAAGCTCGATAGGGCGCCCATGCCCGCCTGAAGCCCGAGCAACGGCTCCAACCATCAAACACGCGGTGCGGCGGCGGATTCCGCCGGTAACTCACCCTTAATGGGCCATCTGCGGCATCCAAATGCACACCCATCATGTCGTACCTATCGCGTTTTTCGTATTCGATTCCGGAATTGCCAAGTAGCTGTCGATTCGGCATCAATAAAACCACAGGTCAGCTAAGTGCGACTACTTTGGTATACAAAGCACTTCTGCAAAACCGTACGAAAAACGCGTCCCATACGACAAGGCTCGACACGCAAGCCCTGAGGCACCAACAGCCGCAGGAAGCACCCGGGCCTCAGCAGCTTGGCCCGCAAAGGTTGCCCAGAGGTTGCCAAAAGGAAAATGCCCCCGACCTTTCCGCAGGTCAGGGGCTTGAACGGTGCCGTTTCTCGCTACTCCCACTCGATCGTCGCGGGAGGCTTGCTCGTGATGTCGTATGCCACGCGGTTGATGCCGGGGACCTCGGCCACGATGCGGCCGGAGATGCGCGCGAGCACCTCATAGGGTAGGCGCGCCCAGTCGGCGGTCATGGCGTCGCTGGACTCAACGGCACGCAGGATCACGGGGCGCGCGTAGGTGCGCTCGTCGCCCATCACGCCCACGGACTTGATGTCAGGCAGCACGCAGAAGTACTGCCAGCAGGAGTGCTCGGAGTTGCGCTCGCCGGTCTGCTCGAAGAGGCGCGCGTTGTACTCGTCCAGCTCCTCACGCACGATGGCGTCAGCGTTCTTCAAAATCTCGAGCTTCTCGGGGCTGACCGCACCGATGATGCGGATAGCCAGGCCCGGGCCCGGGAACGGCTGACGGTACACGATGTGCTCGGGCAGCCCTAGCGCCAGGCCGAGCTCGCGGACCTCGTCCTTGAAGAAGTGATCGAGCGGCTCGATGAGGTCGAAGTGCACGCCCTCGGGGAACGGGATGAGGTTGTGATGGCTCTTGATGGTGGCCGTCTTGCCGCCGGTCTTGCGCGCGCCGGACTCGATGATGTCAGGATAGATGGTGCCCTGGGCCAGGTACTTCACCGGGCGGCCATCCTGCTCGAGCTCGGTCGCCACGGCGAAGAACTCGTTCCAGAACTGCGTGCCGATGATGCGACGCTTCTCCTCCGGATCGGTCACGCCATCCAACAGCGCGGCATAGCGCTCTTCGGCGTGCACGTGCACGAAGTCGACGTCGAACTGCTTGGTGAAGACCTCCTCCACCTGCTCGGGCTCGCCCTTGCGCAGAAGGCCATGGTTGATGAACACGCAGGTCATCTGACGTCCCACGGCACGCGCGCCGAGCGCCGCCACCACGGAGGAGTCCACGCCGCCGGACAGCGCCAGGATCACGCGGTCCTCGCCCACGGCCGCACGGAACTCGTCGGTCATGGTCTCGACCAAGTTGTCCATGGTCCACGTGGCCTTAAGGCCGCAGATGTCGAACAGGAAGTTCCGCAGCAGCTGCTGGCCGTGCTCGGTGTGCTTGACCTCGGGATGGAACTGCGTGGTGAAGATCCGGCGCTCGGTGTCCTCCATCGCGGCGACCGGGCACACGGAGGTGCTCGCCGTCACCGTGAAGCCCTCGGGCACGCGGGACACGGCATCGCGATGGCTCATCCACACGGTCTGTTCGAGCGGCGTGGCGTTGAACAGCACGCTCTCGCGGTCGCGCTCGATGGTTGCGGGACCGTACTCGCCGATCTCCGAGTGGCCTACCTCGCCGCCAAGCGTGACGGCCGTCACCTGATGACCGTAGCAGAAGCCCAGGATGGGAAGGCCGAGATCATAGATGGCGGGATCCACGGTGGGAGCGTCTTCCGCGTACACCGACGCCGGGCCGCCCGAAAGGATCAGCGCGGAGGGCGCCATCGCGCGCACCTCGTCGGCGGTGATGTCGCAGGGAACGATCTCCGAGTAGACATGCAGGTCGCGCACGCGGCGAGCGATAAGCTGGGCATACTGGGCGCCGAAATCAAATACCAAGACCTTCTGCGCATCATGGTTGGAGGCAGGTTGCGTCATGGGTCTCCTCTCGCATTCATAGCAGGTTCGTGCCGATGACGGCACGCGATAACCGAACATAATACATGCATCGCGCCCACCGTATGCATCGCATGATGTTCCAGCTGCGTACTTCCACATTCCCGCTTCGTAACACGCCTCGCCGTTCCGAGGAGCTCCGCCTCGATCGACGCGCTGTGCCTCAACGGCCGGTGCGCGCAGGGCGGCAGAGACGACCGCTCATCGAAGTGGGGCGACGCATCAAATGTCGAAGGACGGCATGGCCGCAACTCTATACGTGGGTTATATTTAGCGATTTTTTCTATAACCCCCTGATTTTTTGGACAGATCTGCCAGATAATGACGATTGAAGGGTGTCTACCTATATAGTGCGCCAACGGAAGAGCGTACGAGTGCAGGCTTGGCCTGCCTTTAAACAACACATGATGCTTTATTCTTCATTTTAAGACCCGGGCAACGCGGTCGTTCCTCCTGACATCATCATTATCTGGCAGATTTGTCCATTTTTTCAGGGGGTTGTTGTTTAATTCCGATATCATGACCCCCTTTTACCGCTTCATTACCTGCATCCGGCGCTGTCCCGCTTGTCGTCGGCGGCAACACTACAGGACATGACCCGTCCGGAGCAGCGGTATCAACCTGACGTGCGCACCGCGGCGCAAGCGTCCCGCATCCGCCGCACTGCCTAGCGCTGCATCCGTTCTCTATGCGAGCCGACGCATACCGGATACCACCCGGACCGCTGGCAGCAGCCCGTGCTGGCATACAATGGACGGCGGACACGCAGAAGGGACGACCATGAAGAACATCCTGCTTATCGCCACCGGCGGCACCATCGCATCGGCGGAAGACGGCCGCGGCCTCTCCCCCACGCTTACGGGAGAGGAGCTGGCACGTTGCGTCCCCGAGGCATCCGACCTCGCGCGTATCGAGGTCATGCAGCTCATGAACATTGATAGCACCAACATGCAGCCATCCAACTGGATCGAGATAGGCGAGGCCATCGCCGCGGCGTACGACGACTACGACGGGTTCGTCGTCCTGCACGGCACGGACACGATGGCCTACACGGCCGCCGCCCTCTCCTACCTGATCCAGGACAGCCCCAAACCCATCGTGCTCACCGGCTCGCAGAAGCCCATGGGCGATTCCTTCACCGACGCGCGCCTCAACCTGTATCAGAGCGTCCTCTACGCCGCCGACGACCGCGCGCGCGACGTCACCGTCGTTTTCGGCGGCGCTGTCATCGCCGGCACGCGTGCCCGCAAACAGCGCACGATGAGCTTCAATGCGTTCAAAAGCGTCAACTACCCCTCGCTCGCCTATATCCGCAACGACCGCATCGTGCGCAGCGGCGAGCTCGTCGGCATCGCATGCGGGAGCGCGCGGGCGAACGCAGCCAAAACCGCCCGCCCGCGCATCTATCACGCGCTCGATCAGCGCGTCTTCGTCCTCAAGCTCGTCCCCGGTATCGATCCCGCCATCTTCGAGGCGCTCAAGGCGAGCTACGATGCGGTGATCATCGAGACCTTCGGCATCGGCGGCATTCCCGACGAACGGGCGACCGAAGGGTCGGGCCGGTCGTTCCAGGAGGCGATCTTCGACTGGGTCGACTCCGGACGCACCACCGTCATCACCACGCAGGTGCCCGAAGAAGGTCTGGACCTGGGCGTCTACGAGGTCGGCCGCGCCTACGCCGACCACCCGGGCATCCTCAAGGGCGACGACATGACCACCGAGGCCCTCGTCGCGAAGACCATGTGGGCGCGCGGGCAGAGCGCGGACCCCGCCGTCGTCAAGGAGCTGTTCGACCGCCCTGTCAACTTCGATCGGCTGCCCCTCGCATAGCCTCCACTGCAGCGTCCATGTCCGCTAGCGCACGGGAGGGGACGGAAGCCGCACAGCTTCCGCCCCCCGGTCTCGGCTATGAAGTTGGATGCCCTCTCGGCTCGTGACGTTGGAGCCGCGATAGTCCTATGCCGCATCGCCTAGCCCGAACTGCCCGGCGGTGCCTGGACCGCGCAAACAGAAGCCGGCCAGCGCCCGTCGCCCAAAATCCCTTACAGGATGAGGGGCGTATTCGTGCCCGAGGTGTACAGCAGGTAGATGTTCGCGATGTTGAGCACGATGGAGACCAGGATGCCGCTGCGCAAAAAGCGCGTCACCGTGAGGATCGCGGCGGCGTTGGAATCGGACTTCGTGAGGTCGCGGCCCTTGCGCGAAGCGGACACATACGTGCCCAGACCCATGAACAGGGCGAACACCGGAGCGATAAACAGCTCGTAGCGGCTGCCCCAGCGCGTCACCTCGCCGGCAGAATCCCAACGCATGGGAAGGGAATCGGCCATGTTGGGGATAATCAGCAGCGCGATGATGAAAGGCAACACGGACAGGCAGATCAACGCAATACCCATCCAACCGTTCTTCTTGCCGTATTCGAACATCAGACACCTTTCGTCGTTTTCGAGAGCGGGATCGGTCGCCTGCGGACCGAAGAAAACGGCGCACCGCCGCAGCCGGACAGCGCGCCGTCGAAACTTATACGTTGAAGCGGAAATGCACCACGTCGCCGTCGGCCATGACGTAATCTTTGCCCTCGATGCGCAGCTTGCCGGCAGCCTTGGCACCGGCCTCGCCACCCAACTCGACGTAATCGTCGAACGACACGACCTCGGCCTTGATGAAGCCGCGCTCGAAGTCGGTGTGAATCACGCCGGCAGCCTGGGGAGCCGTGGCGCCCTGACGGACCGTCCACGCGCGGACCTCCATCTCGCCCGCCGTGAAGTAGCTCTGCAGGCCGAGCAGCTTATACGCTGCCTGAGCGAGCGTCTCCAGGCCGGAATGCTCCAGGCCCAGGTCGGCCAGGTACTCCGCGGCCTCATCGGGCTCGAGCTCGGACAGCTCGGCTTCCACCTTGGCGCAGATGGGGATGGGCGTCACGCCGTCGATGGCATCGAGCTCGACGGTGAGCTCGTCCTCGTCGACGTTCGCCACGTACAGCATCGGCTTCATGGTGAGCAGGAACAGGCCCTTGGCGGCGGCGCGCTCGTCGTCGGTCATCTCCATGTTGGCGGCGCGCTTGCCGTCGTTCAGCCACTCGAGCAGGCGCTTGGCGATCTCGAGCTTGGGAGCGAGCGCCTTGTCGCGCTTAGACTCCTTCTCGAGCTTGGGGATCTGCTTCTCGAGCGTCTGGATGTCGGCGAGGATAAGCTCGGTCATGATGGTCTCGGCATCGCTCGCCGGGTCCACGAACTCGCCCGTGTGGTTGACCTCGCGCATGACGTCGGGATCCTTGAAGTAGCGGACGACCTCGCAGATGGCGTCGCACTCGCGGATGTTCGCCAGGAACTGGTTGCCCAGGCCGGCGCCCTCGGCGGCGGCGCCCTTCACCAAGCCCGCGATATCGACGAACTCGACCGTGGCGGGCATGATGCGGCCCGGGTGCACGATGTCGGCCAGCGCCTGCAGGCGCGCATCGGGCACGTCGACGATGCCCACGTTGGGGTCGATCGTGGCGAACGGGTAGTTGGCGGCCAGGCCGCCCTTCTTGGTGAGGGCGGTGAACAGCGTCGACTTGCCCACGTTAGGCAGGCCGACGATACCGATGGATAGAGCCACGGCTCCTCCTTAATGCATCAAACAGTCAATCTGCTCAAGTATACATCCTGGGACGATTTCGGCCAGGTTGCCCTGAAAGACAGGGTGCGCGCGCCTTAGGGCGGCGCATCCCTGGCTTGAGGGGCAAGCCGACCTCATAGCTGCCATCTAGGCCCTCATTCGGAGCAGGTTGCCCCGAAGGCGGCGGGGCGCACGCCTAGCGTGCGGCGCCCCGCCGGCTGAGGGGCAAGATGCCCGAATGAGGGCCTAGATCACCGTGACGCGGCCGTGGGAGCCGACAATCCCCTTCACCTCGGCGATCAGCGGAATCGAGCGCGCGTTCACCCGCGTCGGGATCTCGGCGCGCATGGTCTGGCCGTCGGCCTGCTCGACGAACAGCTCGACGCGATCGCCGCCGGGATTGGTGCTGAGCACCGTCGCGAGGCGCGCCATGTTGGCCTGCGAGAAGCGAGCGCTCGGGACCATGATCTCGAACACCTTGGGGCGGTTCGCCTCCTCGCTGAGCTCCAACGGCAGGATCTCCTGCGCGATGATCTGGTCGCCGCGGTCGCTGCGCTCGAGCTTGCCGCGCACGCGGATGAACGCGTCGGACAGCACGGCGCCCGTCTCGGGGTCGACCTCGCCGTACAGGTAGCCCTCGGCCTCCTTGTACGTCTTGGGGAACACCACGACCGTGGCCTCGCCCTCCATGTCCTCAAGGGTGACGATGGCCATGGGGTCGCCGTTCTTGGTGACGCGCTTGGACACCTCGGACACCATGCCGGCGAACCAGTACGGCTTGCCCTCGGGGATCTCCTGGTTGATGGTGCCCTCGCCGGTGGGCGAGGCGATCTCGAACCCGGTGTCGATCTGGGACAGCGAGTACTCGCGCGCCTTGGCCAACGCGTACTCGAACGGGCGCAGCGGGTGGTCGGAGACGTAGATGCCCAGAACGTCGCGCTCGGCGGAGAGCTTCATGTGGCGGTCCCACTCCTGGCCGTCGGGCTCGGGGATGACGACCTCGAAGCCGGACCCCTCGACGTCGCCGAAGACATCGAACAGCGAGGTCTGGCCGGCGGCGCGGTCCTTCTGGCGCTTCACCGCGGCATCGATGATGTTCTCCGGGTTCGCCTTGTCCACGAAGTGCATGAGCTGACGGCGCGGATAGCCCGTGGCGTCGAACGCGCCTGCCTTGATGAGGGCCTCGATGACGCGGCGGTTGGCCTGGCTCGGGTCGACGCGCTCGACGAAGTCGTGCAGGTTCTTGTAGGGGCCGTTCGCCTCGCGCTCGTCGATGATCGCCTGGGCGACGCCCTCGCCCACGCCGCGGATGCCCGCGAGGCCGAAGCGCACGCCCTCGGACGTCGCGGTGAACTCCTTGCCGGACTCGTTGACGTCCGGCGGCAGGACCGCGATGCCGTCGTGGCGGCATGCCGAGACGTAGTGCACGATCTTGTCCGTCTTGCCCGTGTAGGAGGTGAGCACGGCCGCCATGTACTCGTTGGGATAATGGGCCTTCAGCCAGGCGGTCTGCATGACCAGGATGGCGTAGCCGGCGGAGTGCGACTTGTTGAACGCGTAGGACGCGAACTCGAGGACGTCGTCCCAGATGCGCTGGGCGGTCTCGCGCTTGTAGTCGTTGCGCTCCGCGCCGTTCATCCAGTGGTCGTAGATGGTCTCGTCCTCGCCGTCGGACCACTTGAACACCTGGTCCGTGAGCATCTTGATCTTCTTCTTGGCGACGGGCTTGCGGATGCGCGAGTCCGACTCGCCCTTGGAGAAGCCGCACATCTCGACCGAGATGAGCATGACCTGCTCCTGGTAGACCATGGTGCCGTAGGTCTCGCCCAGGATGCCGTCGAGGCGCGGGTCGTAGGAGACCGCGGGCTCCTTGCCGTTCATGCGGTTGATGTAGCTCGTGACCATGCCGGCGCCGAGCGGGCCCGGGCGGTACAGAGCGATCAGAGCGACCACGTGCTTGTACTCGGTGGGCTTCATGTTCTTGATGGTGGCCGTCATACCGGCGGACTCGACCTGGAACACGCCGGCGGTGCGGCCCGCGCTCATGAGCTCGAAGATCTTGGGGTCGTCGAAGGGGATCTTGTCCGGGTCGATGTCGATGCCGAAGTTCTTCTTGATGTTGGCCTTCGCCTTGGAGATGACGGTGAGGGTGCGCAGACCCAGGAAGTCCATCTTGAGCAGGCCCATGTCCGCGACCGTATGGCCTTCGTACTGGGTGATCTCCACACCGCCCTTGGTGTCGAGCTTGGTGGGCACGTGCTCGTTCACCGCGTCGCGGCAGATGAGGACGGCACACGCGTGCACGCCCTCGCCGCGCGTCAAGCCCTCGATGGAGAGCGCGGTGTCGATGATGCGCCGGGCATCGTCGTCCTTGCGGTAGGCGTCGGCGAAATCCGGGTTGTAGAGGTCCTCCTTGCCCGGCTGCTTGTCGAGCACCTGGCGGAGCTTCACGCCCGGGTCCGCCGAGACCATCTTGGACAGGCGCTGACCCATATAGACGGGGTAGTCCAGCACGCGCGCGGCGTCGTTGATGGCCTGCTTGGCCTTGATGGTGGAGTAGGTGATGACGTGGGTGACCTTCTCGGGGCCGTAGAGCTGTCGAACATGCTCGATGACCTCGAGGCGCCGCTCATCGTCGAAGTCCATATCGATATCGGGCATCTCGGTACGCTCGGGAGAGAG
Source organism: Collinsella sp. (assembly GCA_048318985.1). Classification (GTDB taxonomy): domain Bacteria; phylum Actinomycetota; class Coriobacteriia; order Coriobacteriales; family Coriobacteriaceae; genus Collinsella. Next base: position 7,561 of record DBFEBE010000110.1, on the reverse strand, counting down.
GAACCTCTCGAACATGAGGCCGTTCGATAGCGGGTCGAAGGTGGTGATGTCCATGGCGTAGGCGACGAGTGCGCCTGCGGCCGAACCACGGCCGGGACCGACGCCGATGCCGTTCTGCTTGGCCCAGCGCACGTACTCGGCGACGATGAGGAAGTAGGCCGCGAAGCCCTTGTCGCAGATGACCTTGTACTCGAACTCGAAGCGCTCGCGGATGTCGACGCCGCCCACGGACTTGCCGTCCCAGTCGTCGCCGTAGCGCAGGGCGAGGCCCGCCTCGCACTCGCGGCGGAACTGGCTCTCGTGCGTCTCGCCCTCGTCGAGCAGCGGGTAGTTGGGCAGGATGATGCTGTCCCAGTCGAGCTCGACGTCGCACTTCTCGGCCAGCTCGACCGTGTTGTCGCACGCCTCGGGGCAATACGGGAACAGGGCGCGCATCTCGTCCTCGGTCTTCATGTAGAACTCGGAGCCCTGCATGCGCATGCGGTTAGGGTCGTCCACCTTGGAGTTCATGCCGATGCACATCATGACGTCCTGGACGGGGGCGTCGTCGCGCGTGAGGTAGTGGAAGTCGTTGGTGGCGATGACCTTGACGCCGACCTGCTCGGCGATCTGGATGAGCTTGCGGTCGAGCTCCTCGTCGGTGAGGCCGGAATCCGTCGTGATGCCGTGCTCCTGGATCTCGATGTAGAAGCAGCCGGGCTCGAAGAGGTCGCGGAAGGTCTCCGCCCACTCGACGGCCTTGGCCTCCTCGCCGCGGTCGATGCACTTGGGGATGATGCCGGCGATGCACGCGGAGCTGGCGATGAGGCCGGCGCTGTGACGGCGCAGGTTGTCCAGGGTGACGCGCGGCTTGTAATAGAAGCCGTCGACGGCAGCTTCCGAGACCGTCTGCATGAGGTTGACGTAGCCCTGCTCGTTGCGGGCGAAGAGCACCATGTGGTAGAGCTCGGGCTTGCGGTCGCGGGCGAGCGTGTCGTCCGGCGTGAAGTAGACCTCGCAGCCGAAGATGGGCTTGATGACCAGCGGCGGCTTGGTGGAGTCGAGGGTGCCCTCGGCGTCCCAGGCGGCCATGTCCTTCTGGAACTGGGCGTAGGCGCGCGGATCGGCCTCGGGGTCGGGCTGCTCGAGCTCGTCGCGGCGACCCTTCTCGAGGAAGGACTTGTCGTGGCTCCAGGTCTTGTACTCGGGCGTGCCGTGGTTGATGGCGTCGCAGGCGAGGCCGAGCTCCGGGATGCCGTACATGTAGCCGTGGTCGGTGAGGGCGACCGCGGGCATGCCGAGCTCCACGGCGCGCTTGACCATATCCGAGATACGGGTCGCGCCGTCGAGCATCGAGTACTCGGAGTGGTTGTGAAGGTGGACGAATGCCATGTGCGGGCTCCAATCTGATGTGCTGAGATGACTTGCCGATCCGTCGGTTCCTTTGCGGACCATAGATTCTATAGCACCGTGCGGACACGGATTGCGCACACGCGTTCGAACGCCGAAGCAACACGGCTTGTTCGGTTTTAGGAAACCCGTGGCGCTCCAGGACCTCAAATTGGGGACAGGCACCGAATTGAGGCCCATGCCGCGAAGGCCCTTGCGGCATGGGCCTCGGCCCGCAGGCCGCGCTCTAGGGCACACGGCGACCGCGCGGGTCGGGTTGTCCCACGCAGGCAAGCCCGCGGGGCGGTGCTTGCGCCTCAATTTAGCGCCTGTCCCCTTTTTGAGCGCACAGGAACGCTGCAGGGCTACAGCCGGTACTCCACCACCTGGGGCTGCGCCGGGTCGACGAGGTCGGGGACCTCGACGCGCACGAACTTGAGCGTCACCTGCTCGTAGCCGGCCTTGTGCAGGACGTCGGCGTACACCTCGGCCTGAAGGCGGTGCTTCTGTGTCAGCCGCTCGGGCGTCTCGTCCGCGCTGCCGCCGGTCTTGTAGTCGATCAGCAGCGCGCGCTCCGGGTGCGTGGGATCGGTGCACAGCAGGTCGATCGCGCCCTCCGCATAGGCTCCGAACCGCTCGGCGAGCCCATCCATCCCCAGCGCGTAGAACGGGACCTCGGCGCGGCGGCAGGGCCATGCGAGCGCCTCGGCGCGCACCTCGGAGGAGAGCCAGCATGCCATCGCCGCATCGAAGCGCTCCCTCTGGGAGGGCGTGCAGTCCCAGTAGCGGCAGAGCGCGTCGGCGCGCTCGGCGGGCAACTCGTCGCGGTCGAGCTCGACCAGCCACTGGCATGCGGCGTGGAAGGCGCTGCCGAGCGCGGTGGGGTCGCCCGCACTCGGCTGGGACGCGCGGGCGGCGCGCCCCTCGCGCAGGGCGTCCACCTCGTCCGGGGAGAGCGCGTCGTCCTCCCGGTCCTCCCCGGCCGATGCCGGATGGCGAGCGGAGCGGTCCTCCCCCTCCTCGTGGAGCGACGCCGAGATCGATGAGTAGCTGTAGGAGTCGCGCGCGGGCGGGGCGGCGGGCACGACGCGCATGAAGACGCTCCTGGGCTCCACGAGCGTGAAGGAGTCCAGCGCAGCGCCCGCATCCTCACGGGCGGAGGCGACGTCATCGCAATCGACCTGGACGTTCGCCTCGTACGCGACCCCGCCGTACGTGAAGTCCGAAAGGGCGATCAGCTCGAAATCGCCCGCCTGGGCGTTGTCGAAGGCGAGGCGGTCGCATGCGAGCGAGGCGCCGCGGTCGGGCAGGATGCGCTCCAGCACCGCGGGCGTGAGGTCGAGCTCGGGTTTGAGGGAGAGCTCCGCCCCCTTGCCTCGGCCGACCGGGGCGTCCATCGCGAGCAGGCACACCTCGCGGGCGCGCGTCATCGCGACGTACAGCAGGCGGGCGCGCTCCTCGAGCGCGAGGCGGTCCTCCTCGTCGCGCATGGAGAGCCACGCCTCGGCAGCGGAGCCGGTCGCGCACACATCGTCAACCAGGCTGGAATCGAGCCAGGGACCGGAGGCGCCCGCACCGCTCAGGAACTTCTTGAAGAGCTTCTCCACCTCGGAGCCGTCCACGTAGGCACCGGAGGAGTCGCGGCAGCTCGGGAAGCGCGCCGGCAGGGCGACGACGTCGAGCGAGCCGTCGTCGCGGCGCGCGGACTGCATGCGCTCGGAATTGGAGCGGATCGAGAAGCACTCGGACACCGCCACCACGGGGAACTCGAGCCCCTTGGACGCGTGCACCGTCATGATGCGCACCGCGTTGCCGCCCTCCTCGTTGAGCGCGCCGGGGGCCTGCTTGCCGGCGAGGAAGCGGTCGTACGCGAGCGCTATCTGGCGCGGCGCGCACCCCAGCTCGGCCTCGGCCTCCGCGACGGCGTCGATGGCCTTCAGGACGTTGGCCGCCTGCGCGCGGCCCTCCGCCCCGCGCGCGGCGAGGCGGACCATCCAACCGGACTCGTTGACCACGTCGCGCACGATCGAGGCAACCGGGTCCTTCCCCAGGCGGGAAAGCGCGCGGCGCAGCACGGCGCGGGCACGGTCGAGCAGCGGGAGCTCGCCGAAGCCCGGCGCATCATCGTCGAGCAGGATGCCGAACTCGATGTTGCGGCGGCGGGTCTCGCCGGTCTGCGCGTCCCACGCCGTCGCCAGCGCCAGGAACTCCTGGACGCCCAGGGCGAACAGCGGCGAGGCGAGCACGGGTGCCAGCCCCTGCGCGGTGTCGGCGAGATTGCCGAGCATGTGCACGAGCGCGCGGACCGTCCTGGCCTCCTCCGTGCCCGCGAACACCGAGCCGCCGCTGATTACGCAGTCGAGGCCCTCCGCGCGGATGGCCTCCGCGTACACGCCGGCGCGGGGCATGCCGCCCAGCAATAGCACCATGCCCCCCGCGGGCTGGCCCGCGTCGGCGAGCTCGCGGAACCTGCAGGCGATCGCGGCGGCCTTCGCCGCCGTCCGCTCGTCGGTGCTCCCGCCGGCGACGAGCAGCGCCCGGCGGCGCGAGGCGCCCTCGGCGACCAGGCCGTCCTTGCGCCCCTCATGGGCGAGCAGGTTGAGGAAGCCCGGCATGACGCCCCCCTGCTCGTCGTCGAAGACGCGCGCGACGTACTCGAGCACCTCGGCGTGGCTGCGGAAGTTCTTCACGAGCTTGACCACGGAGCCCTCGGCACCCGCCGCCGAGGCGGCCTCGATGCGCCGCTGGGCACGACGGAACACCTCGACCTCGGCGCCGCGGAACCGATAGATCGACTGCTGCGCGTCGCCCACGGTGCACAGCGCGCGCCCGCCCTCGCCCGTCAGGAAACCGACGAGGTCGACCTGCTGCTGGTCGGTGTCCTGGAACTCGTCGATCATGACCAGGGCGAACTTCCCGGCGTAGGCCTCGCGCACGCCGGGATGGTCGCGTAGCGCCTCATAGGTGAGGCGGAGCAGGTCGTTGTTGTCGAGCGCCGAGCGCTCCGCCTTGAGCGCAGCGTACTCGCGCCCGACGGCGCGGGCGAGCGCGAGCAGCTCGTCGAGCGCGGCTCCCCCGACGGCGAGGTAGGCGTTGATGAAGGCGTCGGCGGCCTCGGCCTTGAGCAGGTCGACCTGCTCCTTGGGAAACGCCTTGCTCGCACGCGGCATCCCGCAGGCGAGCATGCACGCGGCGAGATCCCCGCGCGTCTGCGGGCCCTCGAGGAAGGCCTCGAGGGCATCGAGGGCGATGCGGGCGATCTCCCCCGCCTTGGGGCTCGCCCCGAGGCACAGGCGGTATGCGTCCATGAGGCCCGAGAAGTCGATGGCGCCGCGGGCGAGGCGGATGTCGTCGAAGCCGCGGGCAGAGGCGCTCGCGCGCTCGAGCAGGGCGCGCACCAGGCGCTTGACGCTCGTGCCGGCCTCGAAGCCCTTGGGGTCCGTCTCGCCGGAAAGCGGGTACCACTGCTGCAGCTCGCGCAGGCCGCCGCGCTCGCGGGCGATCACGGCGTCGACCGCGCGGTCCATGAGCGGCCCGGAGACCGACTCGTCCATCACCGTGAACTCGGGATCGAGCCCGAGCTCCAGCGCGTGGGCGCGCAGGATGCGCGCGCACATGCCGTGGATGGTCGAGATCCAGGCGTCGTCGACCTGCAGCGCCGCGTCGTCCATCCCCGCCTCGATGAGGGCGCCGCGGACGCGCTCGCGGATCTCGGCGGCGGCGTCCTTGGTGAACGTGATGGCGAGGACCTGGTCGAGCCCCTGGATGAAGGGGCCGGATTCGGGCGAGAGCGCCCACAGGATCCTGCGCGTGAGGGTGAAGGTCTTGCCGGAGCCGGCGCCCGCCGAGACGAAGAGCGGCCGGTCGAGGGTGGTCACGATGTCGCGCTGCTGCGGCATGAGGGTGGAGAGGTCCATCGTTATGCGTTCCTCCGCTCGAATCCGAGGTCGTGGTTGAATGCGCAGCGCGGGCCCGGCTTCTCGGACGCCGCGACATCGCCCGCCTCGAGGGCGTCCAACCTGCGCGCGACGGTCCGCTCGACCCGGTCGAGCAGCTCGTCGAAGCCCATGGAGCCGCCGTGCCCGGCGTCCGGGAAGCCCGCGCGCAGGCCGGGCACGCGGCCGTCGCCGCGCTCGACCTCGGCGAACTCCTCGGACACCGCGCCGCGCAAGGCGGGGCTTCCGCCCTTGGTCGCGAAGTAGAGGGCGCCGCGGGCGTCGAGGGCGAGCTCGGAGTGGCGCAGGGCCTGGGCGTAGATGAGCGACTGCGTGTGCTCCGGCAGCCAATCCGGGTCGTCCGCCGGGACGGTACCATCGCGCTTCGCCACCGTAGGGTCGGCCAGCTTGAAGGCGTCGACGTCCGTGCGGTGCTTGTAGTCGATGACCATCGCCCGACCCTCGGTGTCCACGTCCACGCGATCGATGCGACCGCCGAGGGGCCTGCCGGCGTACTCGACGCCCAGGCCGTTGAAGGAATACTCGAGATACCTCGGTACAAAGGGCGAAAGCGCCCCGGCCTCGTAGCGAACGACCGCCTCGAGCTGCGGCAGGATCTCGTCCACCTGCGCGCGCTCGAGAGCGGAATGGGCCACGAGCGCGCCCGAGCTCGAGGTCTTGTTGCGGGCATGCTCGGCGCGGACCTCGTCGAACACCTCTCTGAGGCGCTCCAGGCATCGGTCGAGGTTCTCCGGCGTGACGCGCGCGACGCCCTCCTCGATGAGCGCGGCGTGCAGGCGGTACATGACGTCGTGGACGAAGTTGCCCTTCTCCATGTTTCCGAAACCCGCGTCGAGCGACTGGGGGCGGACGCGCGAGGACATGAACCAGCACAGGGGGCAGGTGACGTAGCCCTCGATCTGCGAAGCGGAGAGCTGGCGCGGCACCAGGCGGCCGGGGTCGCGCTCGTCACGCTGGTAGAGGACCAGGTGCCGGACGGCGTCGGCGCCGAGCTCCTGCGGAGGCAGGCATGCGACCCGCTCGCGGGACAGGCCCGACCCGCCGGCGGTATCGAGGTTCCCCACGATGTCGCCCTCGCCCACCGAGACGGTGCGCGGGCGGCGGCCGGCCGCATGGGCGGCGGCCAAAAGCTCCGTCCACATCGCCGCCGGGTAGCGGTCCCTCGCCTGGCCGTCATGCGCCACGCGGGCGAGAACCGGCCTGGCACACGCGGCGGCGAGCGCGCGGTGGAAGAGGTCCCGCTGGGATGCGGCGGGCTCGAGCTCGACGGGCGCGAGGCCGAGCTTCGCCCCGAGCGTCGCGAGCGCGCCCTCCTCGTGCGAGAGCGGGAAGCTGTCGACGTCGGCGTCTGCTATGAAGACGGCGTCGACGGAGCCTGCGGGCAGCAGCGCGGCGTCGGCGAGCGCCATGAAGCGCACGCAGGGCATCTTCGCGTCCCTGTCCGGACCGGTGTGCGCGAAGTCGGTCGACTCGGCGCGACGACGGGCGGAGACCGCCAGGCCGTCCAGCACCGTGGCCGCCACGGATTGGCGGACATCGAGCTCGCGCGCGGTGTCGACCAGGGCCTCGATGGCCTTCGCCGCCATCGTGGCCTCGATGCCTGCGCGCACCGAGCCGTCCCTCCAGCCGAAGGCGGCAGGGGGCAGCGCCGTCGCGACCGCGCACATGGCCTTCAGCGCCGAGACCGGGCGGTCCTGCCAGAGGCAGGAGACGACGCCGCCGCACACCGCGGGGACGGACGCATAGGGCTTCGACTGATCGGAGCGGCGGCGCGTGGTCTCGGTCTGGGTCTGGTAGCTCTGGAGCACGCGAAGGATTGCCTCGGGCGTGACGGATCGGTTGGAGCGGACCTTCTTGTCGAGCTTGCGCGCCGAGTTGGAGTCCATGCCGGACAGCGGCGAGTACAGCCAATCGGTAAGCTCCGGGGCGGGCCACCACGTCGATGCGCGCTCGGGGTCGTCGCCCGCCTCCTTCATGCGCGCGACCATGTCGGACAGCGCGGCGAACTGGCGCCCGACCGCGGTGTCGCCGAAGCGCGCGACGACGGCGCACTCCGAGCTGATGCCGCGGGCGGCGAGGCGCGGCGCGACCTCATCGAAGACCTCGGCGGGGCGCGCGGCGGCCACGACCACGTCGCGCCCCTCGCCTGCGAGCCCCGCGATCGCGTCGGCATAGGCTGCGCCGCGGGCATGCGGGCCCGCGACCTCGAGGAACTCGGGGGGGGCGAAGGCGGGCGG
>DBFEBE010000109.1:0-10910 GCA_048318985.1 Collinsella sp. | reverse complement strand
GTGCGCACAGCCATGAGGACGAGTGACTTCAACCCGCTCGCGCGCGCCTCGAGCGCGCTTCGGACGCCCTCCTGGGGCGATCCCTGCCGGTCAGACCTATATATTTGCCGTATTTGTCCAATTCAGCAGGGGGTTATGGATCAATTCATCCAACCGCCCCCGGCGTCTCCGTCCTGATCATGGAAGGGAGGGCGGCCAAGCCGTGCCGAAGATGCGGTGTCGGCGGCGGCGATCGCCTCCCTGCGGGGGAATACCGCGCTCAAGTGCGGGTATAAGGAGCTTCACGCTTCCTCGGGCGCCGCGCAGCCGGCGCCGTCTGCGCGAAAGGCTCCTATGTTCGATACGCAAACCCGCCGAGCCGCCGCCCTCGTGGCGTTCGGCGTCTGCCTGTATGTCGGCCTCAGCCATCTCGACGTCGTGCTCGGCGTGCTCTCCGCGGTCGTCGACATATTCTTCCCGGTGCTGCTCGGCCTGGGCGTGGCGTTCGTCCTGAACGTTCCCGTCTCCGGCATGGAGCGCCTGCTGCGCCGTACCGCCTCCGCGCTTCCCGAGGGGCGCCGCCCCGGCGACGGCGCCATCTCCGCCGTGAGCATCGTGCTGGTGCTTCTTGCGATCGCCGGCGTCGCGGTCCTCGCGGTCACCATGCTCGTGCCCCAGCTCGTCGCCTCCGCGCGCTCCGTCGCCCCGCTGCTCACCGAGCGCCTGCCGGAGATCGACCGCGCGCTCGCCGCCAACGGGGTCGATGTCGACGAGCTCGCCCGCCTGTTCAAGCCGGTTTCCGGCGCCGCGGCAGGTGGCGTCCAAGGGCTGCTCAACATCGGGCTCGGCTCGATCGCCAACTCGGTCTTCGCGGCGGCCCGCTCGACCGTCTCCATGGTCTCGAGCTTCCTCTTCGCGTTCGTCATCGCGGTGTACGTGCTGGCGAGCAAGCGAACCCTCGGCCGTCAGGCCGTTCGCGTGATGGATGCGCACCTCGACCCCCGGGTCGCGTTCCGCATCCGCCATGTCGCCGCCCTCGCGTCGGACACCTACTCCAAGTTCCTTTCCGGACAGTGCCTCGAGGCGTGCATCCTGGGAACCCTCATCTTTTTCGCCTTCTCGGTCGTCGGCTTGCCGTATGCGGGCCTCATCGGATTCCTGACGGCGCTCTTCGCGTTCATTCCCTACGTGGGCGCCTTCGCCTCGTGCGCGATCGGCGCGTTTCTCACCCTGCTTGCCGCACCTGAGCAGGCGATTCTATGCGTGATCGTGTACCTGGTCGTGCAGTTCGTCGAGAACCAGTTCATCTATCCGCACGTCGTGGGGTCTTCGGTCGGGCTGTCCGCGCTGTGGACGCTGATCGCGGCGCTCGTCGGCGGCAACCTGTTCGGCGTGGTGGGCATCGTCTTCTTCATCCCTATCGTCGCGGTGCTCTACGAGCTGTTCCGCGAGTGGACGAACGCCCGGCTTGCCGCCCGTGCCGCGGTGGGCCCCGAGCGCGCATAGCCGCGCCGACGCGGGCGCGTCCCGTGCGCCGGCTCCGTCGGCCGTCGCCTGTCGGGCGGGCGCGTCCGTGTTGAATCGGCCGGCTGGGGAGGGGTTTCGACCCACTCGTCTCGGCCTGGCGGGGTGGCTGGCGCGCGGGAATTTAAGGCGTTCGCTCGGATAAGCGCATCGATTCGGGGTATCAACAGGTGACGCAACCGATCGATGGGAACGTGCGAGCATGATCGAGATCAGGGACATCACCAAGACCTACACCACGGGCGACCTGGTCCAGCGGGCGCTGGACGGCGTGTCCGTGACCTTCCGCGCCAACGAGTTCGTTGCCGTGCTGGGGCCCTCGGGCTCGGGTAAGACCACGTTCCTCAACATCCTGGGCGGCTTCGATCGTGCGGATTCGGGCGACATCGTGGTGAACGGCGTCTCGACGCGCGACTACGGCGATGCCGAATGGGACACCTACCGCAACCACCGCGTCGGCTTCATCTTCCAGAGCTACAACCTCATTCCGCATCAGACCGTGCTCGCCAACGTCGAGCTCGCCCTCACGCTGGCGGGCGTGGACCGAGCCGAGCGCACCCGCCGGGCGACCGCCGCACTCGAGCGCGTGGGGCTGGGCGCGCACGTGAACAAGAAGCCCTCGCAGCTGTCGGGCGGCCAGATGCAGCGCGTGGCCATCGCCCGCGCCCTGGTGAACGATCCCGAGATCGTGTTGGCCGACGAGCCCACCGGCGCCCTCGACACCGAGACGGGCATCCAAGTCATGGACCTGCTCGCCGAGGTCGCGCGCGAGCGGCTCGTCATCATGGTCACGCACAATCCGCAGCTTGCCGAGGACTATGCTTCGCGCATCGTGCGGATCCAGGACGGGCGCATGGTGGGCGACACCAACCCCGTCACGCCGGCCGAGCTCGCCGCCGCGCGCGCCGCCGAGGCCGTGCATCCCGATGCGGCCCCGTCGCGCCGATCCTCGATGAGCCTGCTCACGGCGCTGTCGCTCTCGTTCAACAACCTGATGACGAAGAAGGGCCGCACGATCATGACGGCCTTCGCGGGATCGATCGGCATCATGGGCATCGCGGCGATCCTGGCGCTGTCCAACGGCGTGAACGGCTACATCGCGAAGGTCGAGCAGGACACGCTTTCGAGCTACCCGCTCACCATCGCGCGGCAGAGCTACGACCTCACGAGCATGATGACCGGGGACGCGGGCGCTGCGGAGACCGATGATGGCGCCGATGCGGATGCGGACGATGGTGCGGATCACGGATCGGCCTCGAAGGACGCGGTCCCCGAAACGGTGGACCCCAAGAAACCCATCCCGGTGTTCACGATGCTTTCGGACATGTTCGCGAGCGTGAAGTCCAACGACATGGCGAGCTTCAAGACCTTTCTCGACGAGGATGCCAAGGAGCTCGACGGCGAGGTTTCCGCCATCCAGTACGACTACGGGATCGCGCCGCTCGTGTACCGTGCGGACGCGGACGGCGGCGATCCCGTGCAGGTTTCACCTAACGCGATGTCCACGGCCATGAGCGGCGGTGCCTCGAGCGGCGCGATGGCAGGCACCATGATGAGCGGCACCACGGCGTTCTCCGAGATGATCGATAACCCAGCGTTGCTCGACGAGCAGTACGACGTCGTTGCCGGCCGCTGGGCTAAGGCGGCGGACGAATGCGTGCTCGTGCTCTCCGCGCGTGGGAAGATCTCCGATTTCACGCTCTACAGCATGGGCGTGCTCGACCCCTCTGAGTTGGACCGTATGGTTGACGGCACCATGAGCGGATCGGGTGAGGTCGACGTGCCCGAGGTCAAGGCTGATTTCACGTACGACGACGCCCTGGGGGTGTCGTTCAAGGTGCTGAGCCCGTCAGACTCCTATCGCAAGAACGCCGAGACGGGCGGCTGGACCGACATGTCCGACGACGCCGCGTTCATGGCGCAGCAGGTCGCGAACGGTCTGGACCTCAAGGTGGTGGGCGTGGTGCAGCCGAGCCCCACGGCGAAGTCCGCCGCGCTCTCGCAGGGCATCGCCTACACGCACGGGCTCACCGAGGAGCTCATGGCGCGCGCCGCGAACTCCGAGATCGTGCGCCAGCAGCTCGCCGACCCGGAGATCGACGTGTTCACCGGCAAGCCTTTCGCCACCCTGCAGGAGGAGGCGAAGCGGGGCGTCGATCTGGCGAGCCTGTTCACGGTGGATGAGTCCGGCCTGCGCAGCGCTTTCAAGGTCGACGCATCGAAGCTGGCGGCGGGCCTCGACCTATCGGGCTTCAACCTGGCCGGCGTCGACCTGGGCGGGATCGACATCGATGTCTCCGACGCCCTGGGATCGATTGACCTCTCCTCCGTTCTCGCCGGCGCCCCGATGCCCAATCTCAAGGGGATCCTGGGCGATCTGCAGAACGATCCGGTGCTCGACAAGACCCAGCTCGAGCAGGTGGTGGACCTTTCGGGCCAGTTTGTGCAGCGGTTCCTGACGGCATGGCTGCCCGCGCATGGCGAGGGGCTTCGCCCCACCGACCCCGATTTCGGCAAGCAGCTGGTGGAGCAGTTCGCCGCGTATGCGGCGAGCGATGCGCCGGAGGGCGGCGCCGCGCTGCTCGATCAGGTGGGGGAGGTTGCGGGCGAGCCTGTGTCGGAGCGCCTGGAGCAGATCGTGCGCTCCTACGTGGAGAGCGACCTCGCTCCCTATATGGCGACGGCGCTTCAAGGTGTGGCCGAGCAGGTGGGTGCGCAGCTTTCCGCAGCTATCGGCGCTCAGCTCCAAGAGGGCCTCGACCGCGCCATGGCGGCCATGGCCCCGCAGTTCGCCCAGCGCCTCGCTGCGAATATGCAGAGCGCGTTCTCGGTGGACGGCTCCGCGTTCGCGAACGCGATCCATTTCAACATGGATGCCGAGGACCTGGCGTCGCTCATGGCGAGCTACGCCAACGCGGGCAAGCTGACGTATGCGAACAACCTGTCGACGCTCGGCTACGCCGATCCGTCCGATCCGCAGGCGGTGAGCATCTATCCGGTGGACTTCCAGGCGAAGGACGCGGTGCTTTCCGCGATCGACCGCTACAACCAGGAGATGCGCGACTCCGGGCAGGAGGACAAGACGATCGTCTACACCGATTACATGGGCGTGCTCATGGGCAGCGTGACGAGCATCGTCAACATGATCTCGCTCGTGCTCATCGCCTTCGTGAGCATCTCGCTCGTGGTGAGCTCGATCATGATCGGCATCATCACCTACATCAGCGTGCTTGAGCGCAAGAAGGAGATCGGCATCCTGCGCGCGATGGGCGCCTCCAAGCGCAACGTCGCCAACGTGTTCAACGCGGAGACCTTCATCGAGGGTCTGATCTCGGGCGCGCTCGCCATCGCCGTGGTGGTTGCCGTCTCGTTCCCCGTCAACGCCTGGGCGCTCGCCGAGCACCAGGTGGAGAACGTGATGCAGCTGCCGGTGGCGTCTGCGCTGGGGCTGATCCTCATCTCCGTGCTGCTCACGGTGGTGGCGGGCCTCATCCCGAGCCGCTCCGCCGCCCGTCGCGATCCCGTCGAGGCCCTGCGCAGCGAATAACCTCGATTGGGAACCTCAGATTGGGGACAGGCACTTTTTTGAGGCGGACGGGGCTTTGGGCGAAGGGGCGGCCGAAGGCCGCGCTCCTCTCAAAAAAGTGCCTGTCCCCTTTTTGAGGAAGGCTAGAGGCGCTGCATGCGGTAGCCAACGCCTACGTGCGTTTGAATCATGCTTGGATGCGAGGGGTCGGCTTCGACTTTCTTGCGCAGGGTTCGCATGAAGACGCGTAGGCTCGCGATGTCGCTATCCCAGCTTGTCCCCCAGATCTCATGCGTGATATAGGTATGCGTGAGAACCTTGTCGACATTTCTCGCCAAGAGCACGAGGAGCTTGTATTCGGTTGGGGTGAGCGAGAGCTCGCGCCCTTCGATCGTGGCGTATCCTGCGGCGTAATCGATGTGCAGCGGACCGTTGTCGAAGGTGCTCGCCTCGGCGGGTTCGCTCGCGGCCATCGAAGAGCGCCTCAGGCTCGCGCGCACGCGGGCGAGCAGCTCTTCCACCGAGAAGGGCTTGGTGAGGTAGTCGTCCGCTCCGGCGTCGAGCGCGCCGATCTTGTCGGAGTCCTCGGTGCGCGCCGAGATGACGATGATGGGAACCGCCGACCAGCTTCGAATCTTGGTGATGACTTCGACGCCGTCGATGTCCGGAAGGCCGAGGTCGAGCATGATGAGGCTGGGGTTGTGAGACGCTGCCTCCATGATGGCCGCCTGGCCGTCGCAAACCTTGTCGACGCTATAGCCATGGAGGTCGAGCGCAGTCGATACGAGGTTCTGGACGGCGAGGTCGTCTTCGACCAGGAGAACGCGTTGTCCCAGGGCATCATTCATGGATCTCGATCTCCTCGGCGGGTAGGGTGAAGCGGAATACGGCTCCATGGGGATGGTTGTCGCGCACTTCGATGATACCGCCGTGCGCCTCGACGATGGAACGGCACAGCGACAGCCCGAGGCCGAAGCTGCGGTGCGAATCAACGGGCTGGGTCGTGCACGAGGTGAAGAAGCGGTCGAAGACATGGGGCTTGTCGCAGTCCGCTACGCCGGGGCCGTCGTCGGCGACTTCCACCACGGCGAACCCGCCCTCGCGATGCGCGTCGATGGCGATCGTCGAGCCCTCGGGCGTGTACTTGAAGGCGTTCATGATGAGGTTGGTAAGCACCTGCATGATGAGGTGGACGTCGATGCGCACGAGCAGGATGTCGTCGGTGTGCGCGACGGTGACGGCATGCCCGCGCGATGCCCTTGCGACATGGCCGAGCGCTCCCGCGATGACTTCGTCGACGAGCTCGGTCGTGAGATTGAGTCGTATGCTGCCGTCCTCGACGCGGGTGATGGCGAGCAGGTTCTCGACGGTGTCGATCAGCCAGAGGGAGTCATCGTAGATGGCGTTGGCAAGATCGCGCCGCTGCTCGGAAGAGAGCTGCTCGTCGTTCTCCTGAAGGACCGCCGCGGATCCGGAGATCGCCGTGAGGGGCGTTCTCAGGTCATGCCCGATCGAGCGCAGCAGGTTGGCGCGCAGCTGCTCGTTCTTGGCGAGTACCGCCGCCTCCTCGCGTTCTTGCGCGGCCCTATCGCTCTCGAGTGCCAGGGCGCATTCGCCGATGATGGACAAGACGATCGAATACTCGAAAGCCTCGAGCTCGCGCTCTTCCAGCGCGATGCCCATGACCCCGAACACCTCGTCGCCGGTGCGCACCGCAAGGTAGAGGCAGCGGGCCTCGGGTAGGGTGCGCGTGCTCGCGCCGGCATGCTTGTTGTTGGCGTAGGTCCAGGTCGCGACCGCGCGCTCGTAGTCTGTGAGCAGTGAGGCGGATCGGTCCTCGGTGCCAGCGGGTTCGTAGAGCGCGTCGTCGAGAAGGTCGCGCTCGGCGGGATAGAAGACCACGTCGAGCTTCAAGAGCTTGATGAGCTGGTTCATGGCGACGCGCGCCCGCGCGTCGGCGCCATGGGCCTTCTGTAGGAGTTGATTCGTTTCGAGGAGCACGCGTGTCCTGTACGCGTTCTCCGCTGAGGCGCGGGCGTTGTCGGCGATGCGCGCGGTGAGCTCTCCTGCGACCATGGCGGTCGCGAACATGATGGCGAATGTGACGAGGTAGCTCCGGTCGTAGCTGTCGAGCGAGAAGAGGGGCGTGACGAAGCAGAAGTTGTAGAGCACGACGGAAAGGACGCTGGATACGATCGTGCACAGGCGTCCCGTCGTGGTGACGGCGGTGAGCAGGGCGGTGAGGATGTAGAGCGAGATGATGCTGGAATCGGCGAATCCCAAGTGCCGGAAGGTCGTGCCGATCGCCGTGGCGAGAAGGGAGAGCCCCAGCGTGCGGAGGACGTCTCGGCCGCTGGGTAGCTGCGGCGCGGAGTGCCTTCGCTGCTCCGCCGGCCGCGAGGGCGGCGTCGCCTGATCGGGGATGATGTAGATGTCGAGGTTCGGGGCGAACGCAATGAGCTGCTCGACGAGCGATTTGCGCCCGAGGATGGCCGCGCGGACGCCGCCGCGCTCGCCCGTGCGGCCCATGACGATCTTAGAGATTCCCGACAAGCGCGCGAACTCGGAGATCTGAAACGCGACGTCGTCGCCGTAGACCGTTTCCATATGGGCTCCGAGCTGCTTGGCCAGGGCGATGTTCGATGCGAGCCTGGATCGCTCCTCGTCGCTCATGGCCTGCGTGCGCGGGCTCTCGACGAACAGGGCGACGAGCTCGCCGCGAAATGCCTTCGCCATGCGCGCGGCGGTGCGGACGATGCGGGGATTGGTCGGCGCTGGGGAGATGCAGACCAGGATGCGCTCGCTGGTGTAGTAGTCGCGGTTTCCCAGCACGCGCGCGGCGTCCGTGAGGCGGCCGGTGCGGTCGGCGCAGCGGCGCAGGGCGACCTCGCGGAGCGCGGTAAGGTTCTCCACGGTGAAGAAGTGCTGCTGCGCCCGGTCTGCTTGCGTGGGGCGGTAGACGAGTCCCGCGCGAAGGCGTTCGAGCAGGTCCTCGGGCTCGATGTCGACGAGCTCGACCTGGTCGGCGTCATCGAAGACGCGGTCGGGGATCCGTTCGCTCACGACGACCCCGGTGATGGAGGCGACCATGTCGTTCAGACTCTCGATATGCTGCACGTTCACGGTCGTGTAGACGTCGATGCCCGCGCGCAGGAGCTCCTCGACATCTTGATAGCGCTTCTCATGACGGCATCCCGGCGCGTTCGTATGGGCGAGCTCGTCGACGAGGATGAGCTGCGGGGCGCGCATGATGGCCGCATCGAGGTCGAATTCGGCGAGCGTGATGCCGTTGTGTTCGACGAGCTCGGGGGGCACGCTCTCGACTCCCCTCGCGAGGCGGGCGGTCGCCGGGCGCTCGTGCGGCTCGATGTAGCCCGCGACGACGTCGACGCCGCGCCGCTTGGCGGCATGGGCGGCTTGCAGCATCGCGTAGGTCTTGCCCACGCCCGCGGCGTAGCCGAAGAAGATCTTGAGGTGTCCGCGCCCGCCTCGATCCCCGTGGGGCGATCCATCGTGCTCGATCGCCTTGAGGAGGAGATCGGGGTTGGCGCGGGTGTCCGTTGCGTCACGCGACATGGTCTGGCCTTTCTTGAACGTGCTGCCTGCGTGCATCCGCGGCGGGGCGCCGCGGATGTGCCGCGGGGTCGAGTATAGACGCTTGCCGGGCACAAGGAGGCTCTCTACCTGCATCTTTACGCCATCTTAAGGTCGTGGGCGCCAACCCTAACGCCGCTTTAATCCCCAAAGGGGTTTACTGTCTCCAGGCGCTTGCAGGGACGGGCGCCAAAGTGATCGGACCGTGCGTGAAGGGAGCGGTGAATGAGCGTCCTCATACCGATTATCGGAATTGCCTGTATCGGACTCTTGATCTACTACATCTACATTCTCATGAGGAGCGATTCGTAACCATTATGAATGCTGTGATTCAGTACGTGCTGTACTTCGCCGTGCTCGTCGTTCTGGCCGTTCCGCTCGGGCGGTTCATGGCTCGTGTCATGGACGGCGGGCACACGTTTCTCTCTTCCGTGCTCGGTCCGGTCGAGCGCGGCATCTACCGTCTGCTGCGCATCGATGATGCCGAGCAGATGGGCTGGAAGCGCTACCTGGTGAGCGTCCTTGTCTTCTCGGGCATCGGGTTCGTGGCGCTCATTGCGCTTCAAATGCTTCAGTCCGTCTTACCGGGCAACCCGCAGCACCTGCCGGGTGTGCCGTGGGACCTGTCGTTCAATACGGCGGCCTCCTTCATCACCAATACCAACTGGCAGTCCTATTCCGGCGAGACCACCCTGTCCTACCTCGTGCAGTTCATGGGTCTCACCGTGCAGAACTTCGTTTCCGCCGGCACCGGTATCGCGGTCATGTTCGCGCTGATCCGCGGCTTCCGTCAGGTCAAGGAGCAGGGTCTGGGTTCCTTCTGGGTCGACCTCACCCGCACCGTCCTGTATGTGCTCATCCCGCTGAACCTCGTGTTCGGCATCTGCCTGGCTGCCGGTGGCGTCATCTCCAACTTCCAGCCGGCTCAGAAGGCTGAGCTCGTAGAGCCCGTCGCTGTCCAGCCTAATGCAGACGGCGGCTGGAGCGTCATCGACGGCGCCCAGATCGAGGGCGACACGGTCAAGGTCGATGGCAAGGTCGTTGAGGGCGCGCGCGTGGTCACCGAGCAGTTCCTGCCCCAGGGTCCCGCGGCTCCCCAGGTCGCCATCAAGCAGTCCGGCACCAACGGCGGCGGCTTCTTCGGCGTGAACTCCGCCCATCCGTACGAGAACCCCAGTGCCTTCACCAACATCATCGAGATGACCAGCCTGCTGCTGATCCCGGCCGCCTGCTGCTTCACCTTCGGTATCGGCGTCAAGAACACCAAGCAGGGCAAGGCCATCTTCGCCGCCATGTTCATCCTGCTGGTGGTCTTCACCACGGCCATCGCCGTGAATGAGCACGCCGCCACCCCGCAGCTGGCCGATGACGGCGCGGTCGCTCTCGAGATGACCGACGGCCAGGCCGGCGGCAACATGGAGGGCAAGGAGAGCCGCTTCGGTATCGCCGCCTCCTCCACGTGGTCGGCTTACACCACCGCCGCTTCCAACGGCTCGGTTAACTCCATGCACGACTCCTACACCCCGCTGGGCGGTTTTGTCCAGATGCTCCAGATGGCTCTGGGCGAGGTCGTCTTCGGCGGCGTGGGCTGCGGCCTGTACGGCATGGTCGGCTTCGCCATCCTCACGGTGTTCATCGCCGGCCTCATGGTCGGACGCACGCCTGAGTTCCTGGGCAAGAAGATCGAGCCGGGCGAGATGCGCTGGGCAGTTGTCCTGTGCCTGGCAACTCCGTTTGCCATTCTGGTGTGCTCGGCCATCGCCTGCATGGTGCCCAGTCTTGCCGACCAGCTCAACAATGGCGGCGCGCACGGCTTTTCCGAGGTGCTGTATGCCTTCACCTCATGCGGCGGCAACAACGGCTCGGCGTTTGCGGGCATGAACTGCAACATTCCCTGGATCAACGTCATGCTCGGCATCGAGATGCTGTTCGCCCGCTTCATGCCCATCATCGGCACGCTGGCTATCGCCGGCTCGCTGGCCAAGAAGGGCAAGGTCGCCGAGAGCGCCGGTACCCTGTCTACTACCAACGGCATGTTCGTATTCCTGCTCGTGTTCATCGTTCTGCTGATCGGTGCCCTGAGCTTCTTCCCGGCCCTGGCGCTTGGCCCCGTTGCCGAGTTCTTCCAGATGATTGCGTAAAGGAGGGCGCAGATTTATGGCTATGCAAAAAGACATGATGGGCCGCGCGGTCCGCGACTCGTTTGCCAAGCTGGATCCTCGCGTCCAGATTCAAAACCCGGTCATGTTCCTGGTGTGGCTTTCCGCCGTCATGACCTCCGTCCTGG
>DBFEBE010000108.1:0-17496 GCA_048318985.1 Collinsella sp. | reverse complement strand
ACTACGCGACGGTCTACCCCACGCCGCCGCGGAGCGACGTGGCGGGAACCAAGCGAAGGCTCGCCGAGCTCATCGGTCGCTACCGGATCAACACCATCGCGATCGGCAACGGCACCGCGAGTCGCGAGACCGAGCAGGTGGTCTCCGATTTCATCGCCGAGTCCGGGGCGGACGTCCGCTACACCATCGTCAACGAGGCGGGCGCCTCGGTGTACTCCGCCTCCGAGCTCGCCAGCGAGGAATACCCGGACCTCGACGTCACGACCCGCGGGGCGATGAGCCTGGGCCGCCGGCTGCAGGACCCGCTCGCCGAGCTGGTGAAGATTCCGCCGCAGTCCATCGGAGTCGGCCAGTACCAGCACGACCTCAACCAGGTCGAGCTGGGACGCGCGCTCGGCGACGTGGTCGAGCGCGTCGTCAACCGCGTGGGCGTCGACCTCAACACGGCGAGCGCGAGCCTGCTCTCCTACGTTTCGGGCATCACGCCGTGCATCGCGAGGAACATCGTCGCCTACCGCGAGGAGCACGGGGCGTTCACCGACCGGCGCCAGCTCAAGAAGGTGCCCATGCTGGGACCCAAGGCGTACCTCAACTGCGCCGGCTTCCTGCGCATCACCGGGGGCGCGAACCCGCTCGACGCCACGAGCGTCCACCCCGAGAGCTACCCCGTGGCGACCGCGGTGCTCGAGCGCGCCGGCGTGGACACCGCGGCGCTCGCCGCGGGCGGCGTCGCCGACATCGCCCGGCGCGTGGGAAACGCCGGCACGCTCGCGGCCGAGCTCGGCTGCGGCGTCCCCACCTTGCGCGACATCATCTCCGAGCTGGAGAAGCCCGGGCGCGATCCGCGCGACGACGCACCCGAGGTCGTGTTCAGCCGCTCCGTCACGAGCCTGGCCGACCTCGAGGTGGGCATGAAGCTCACCGGAACGGTGCGCAACGTGGTGGACTTCGGCGCCTTCGTGGACATCGGCGTGCATCAGGACGGCCTGGTGCACATCTCCAAGCTCTCGAAGCGCTTCATCAAGCACCCGAGCGACGTGGTGTCGGTGGGCGACACCGTCGACGTGTGGATCTGCGGCATCGATCGCGACCGCGGCAAGATCTCCCTCACGATGGTCGAGGGGAAGTAGCCGCATCGCGCGGACGCGGGCGGGCGGCGATGCGCGGCGCGCCCCGAACGGGCATCAAGATGCCGAACCGCCCTCAAACCACGAGCCGGGCCCCTTCGGACCCGGCTCGTTTTCATATCAGATGTCCCGGCGCGCTCAGCGGCGGCGCTTCATCTGCGCGCCGCCCTCGCCCGGCATGAGGCGCCGCGCGTCGTAGACGCTCTCGACCGAGGAGATGGCGGTGAGCAGCGGGTCGAGGCCGCTGGCGTCGGAGATCTCCACGAGGAAGCGGAGCGTCGCCACGCCCTCACGGTCGGTGGCGGTCGCCGCCGACAGGATGTTGCCCCCCGCATCGCCGATGGCGATGGTGACGTCCTTGAGCAGGCCCATGCGGTCCAGGCACTCGACGACGATCTCGACCTGGAAGAGCGCGTCCGCGGCGCCGTCCCAATCGACCTCGATCATGCGCTCGGGATGCTCCATGAGGCCCTTCACGTTCGGGCAGTTGGCGCGATGCACGGAGACGCCGCGGCCGCGCGTGATGAAGCCGACGATCTCGTCGCCCGCCACGGGGTTGCAGCAGTGCGCGAGGCGCACGAGCAGCGCGTCCGCGCTCTCCCCCTTCACCACGACGCCCGAGCTCGCCTTGCCGCGCCTCTGCGGCTTGCGGTTCGACCCGCGCGCGGGCTGGCGCGCGATCTCGGCGATCGCCTCGGCCTTGGTCGTCGCGCCCTCGGGCTTGGGATCGAGGATCTGGGCGACCTTGTTGCCCACCATGCGCACCGCGACCTTACCGGAGCCGATGGCGGCGAACACGTCCTCGAGCTGCTTGTAGTTGAGCTGGTCGGCGACGGCGTTGAGCGCGCGCGTCGTGCGCGGCGTCGAGATGCCGTACCCGCGGCGGCGCAGGTCGCGCGCGAGCTGCTCGCGACCGGCCGTAGCGTCCTCGTCCTTGGTCGCGGCGGCGAAATAGCGACGCAGCTTGGACTTCGCGCTCGGGGTGCGAACCAGGTTGAGCCAGTCCCGGGAGGGGCGGGCGCTCTTGTTGGTGAGGATCTCGATGCGGTCGCCCATCGCGAGCTCGTGCGAGAGCGGCGCCACCGCCCCGTTGACCTTGGCGCCGACGCAGTGGTTGCCCACCTCGGTATGGACCGCGTAGGCGAAATCGAGCGGCGTCGATCCGGCGCGAAGGCTCATCACCTCCCCCTTGGGGGTGAAGACGAAGATCTCCTGATCGAACAGGTCGACCTTCAGCGAATGCAGGAACTCCTTGGGATCGCCGATCTCGTCGTCGACCGCCCAGTCCAGGGAACGGCGCAGCCAGTTGATCTGGTCATCGAGCCGCTGGGCATCGCTGGACTTGGAAGCGGTCGACCCGCCGGAGCGCTTGTACAGCCAGTGCGCGGCGATGCCGTACTCCGCCTGCTCGTGCATCTCGTAGGTGCGGATCTGGATCTCGAGCGGGCGCGCCGTGGGGCCGATGACCGTGGTGTGCAGGCTCTGGTAGTTGTTGAACTTGGGCATGGCGATGTAGTCCTTGAAGCGCCCGGGCATGGGATGCCAAAGCGAGTGGACCGCGCCGAGCGCCGAATAGCAGTCGCCCACGGTGTTGATGATGACGCGCAGGGCGACGAGGTCGTAGATCTCGGAGAACTCCTTGCCCTTGCGGCGCATCTTCTGGTAGATGGACCAGTAGTGCTTGGAACGGCCCTTGATGGAGAAGCCGGCGAGCCCGACGCGCTTGAGCTCCTCGTCAAGCGTCTTGATGGTCTCGGCAAGGTAGCGCTCGCGGACCTCGCGGCTCTCCGCGACCATGCGCGCGATGCGCTGGTAGGCCTCGGGCTCGAGGTAGAAGAACGAAAGGTCCTCCAGCTCCCACTTGATGGAGCTCATGCCCAGACGGTCGGCGAGCGGGGCGTAGACGTCCATGGTCTCGCGCGCCTTGAACAGGCGACGGTCCTCGCGCAGGGCGGCGAGGGTGCGCATGTTGTGCAGGCGGTCCGCCAGCTTGACGATGACGACGCGGATGTCGCGGCTCATGGCGAGGAACATCTTGCGCAGGTTGAGCGCCTGCTTCTCGTCCATGCTGTCGACCTCGATGTTGGTGAGCTTCGTGACGCCGTCCACGAGCTCCGCGACCGTCTCGCCGAAAATCCCGGCGACGTCGGCGAGCGACGTCTCGGTGTCCTCCACGGTGTCGTGGAGCAGGGCGGCGCAGACGACGTCGCAGTCCATCTTGAGTTCCGCCAGGATGATGGCCACCTCGACCGGATGGTTGATGTAGAGCTCGCCGCTCCGGCGCTTCTGGTCGCGGTGCTTCTCGGCGGCGAAGCAGTACGCGCGCTCGGCCTTCTCGCGATCAGCCTCGCTCATGTACTTGCCGATGAGTTCCGAGAGGCGGTCGTAGTTGTCCGCCATGATCTGGTAGGGCAGGTCGTCGGCGTGCGCGTAGTGCACGAGCTCGGAGGTGGGGCGGAGCGTGCCCTCGAGGTTGGTGTGCTTGCTGCGACTGCGCGCGGAATCTGGGCTGGTCGGGGTGTTCATACGGGGCTCCTTGGCTACAGCGAGCGGGGCGTGATGGGTCGGTTGATACGCGAAAGCATATCAGAAGCGGGGGCGGCAAGCGCCCAGTCGCGGAAGTCGGAGAACTCGAGGCGGGCGCGGAGCCCTTCGAGGTAACGGATCGAGCGCGAGAGCTCGACGCGGCCGGGGCGCTCCGCCATGCGGATCGTCCTGGTTCCCCGCGCCTGCTCGACCTCGGCGAACCCGAGCTCCTCGAAGACGGCGAGGCCGCAAGATACCGAGCGCTCCTCTACCGGGCTGCGCGCATCGATGGCGAGGCACATCTGCGCGATATCGAGGTCGGTGGCGTCGATATCGCCTGCGCCCGTCCGGCCGCGGTTGGCCCGCCACATCGTCTGGAGCGCACGGTACAGCGTGACGAGCTCCTCGCGCCCCGGCGCCGCCGCATCGAGGAGGCGCTCGTTGATGCGGGCGTCGCGGGACGAATAGAGCAGGTGCACATGGGCGGGCTGCCCGTCACGGCCGGCGCGGCCGCTCATCTGGTTGAACTCTATCGAACCGAACGGCATGTGGTAGAGCACGACGTGGCGCACGTCGGGCAGGTTCACGCCCTCGCCGAACGCGGAGGTGGACACGATGCAGGCGAGCGACCCGCCTCGGAACGCCTCCTCGACGCGGGCGCGGTCCGCGCGGGCGAGGCCGGCATGGTAGAACGCGATCGAGCCGGCCGCCTCGGGAACGCGGCGGCGCAGCGTGCGCGCAAGCGACTGGGCCTGGTCGCGCGAATTGACGTAGACGATGCACTTCTCGCCCGTCGCGACGATGGACACGAGCCGGTTCTCCCGATTCGCGAGGTCGCGCTCGTCGTCGACCATGAGGTTGTCGCGCACGTGCTCGTCGACGACGACGCGGTCGATGCGCGCGAGCTCGCGCACCTCGTCCACGACGGACGCGGGCGCCGTCGCGGTGGTCGCCAGGACCGTGGGGCCTCCAAGCGCATCGAGGACTCGCGGCAGGTCCAGGTAGCTCTCGCGCGCACCGCCGCGCGCGACCCCGGCATGATGCGCCTCGTCGACGACGAGAAAGCCCACGCGGCCGAAGCGCTCGACGTGGATGGCGAGAAACTCCGGGGTGGTGAGGGCGATGTCGACGCGGCCCGCGGCGAGCCCGGCGAAGGCGGCGTCGCGCGCGGCAGCCGGGGTCTCGCCCGTCAGAACCGCAACGCGCACGCCCATGGCGCCGAGCCGCTCGGCGAGGTGGAAGGCCTGGTCGGAGACGAGGGCCCGCAACGGGTACACGAAGACGCTCGCGCGGCCGTTCAGAATCGCCTCGCGCGCGGCGTGGACCTGGAAGATCAGGGACTTGCCGCGCCCGGTGCCCATGAGCGCCAGCACGTTCTCGCGCGCGGCGAGGGCACCGAGCGCCTCCACCTGCGCGGGATGCGGGGACGACGAGCCGATCAGGCCGTGAATGAGGGAGCGCGTCAGCTCGTCGTAGGAGAGGTTCGCGAGCATCGCACGGCGGGCGCGGTCGCAGGCAGGCTCCGGATCGTGCGCGGCGGCGGGCGCGGGGGCGGCGGGCTCCGGCCCGCACGGCCGCGCGGCGCCGTCCGCCGAGTCGCCGGCGCCGTCATCGCAGGTGCGGCACAAGATGTCGCGCACCATGAGCTTGGACTTCACGCGGCCCTGCCAGCGCTCGGCCACGGCTTCGAACACCAAGTCGACCACCGAGTCGCAGCATACGCGCTCGGAGATGTCGGGGACGCGGAACATGATGGCGGGCACGCTCGCCGCCCCGTCGGTGGCGACGAAGCGCATGTGCTCGCCCGTCTTGCCCACGACCGCGCGGTCGCACATGGTGACGCCCGTGGCGGCGAGCAGCGGGACCTTGTTGCCCTGTCCGAACGGCTCGAGCGCCGAGATGCGCTCGACCGTGTCGACATCGAGCTCCGAGAGCGACACGACGGCGGCGACCTCGTCGGTGTCCTCGAAGTCCTCGGCCGGAAGCTCGGAAAGCACCGACTCGAGGCGCGAGCGCAGGGCATCGAGGTCCTCCGCGCGGCAGGTGACGCCCACCGCCCCGGCGTGACCGCCGAAGCGAATCAGCAGGTCCGAGCACCGCTCGACCGCATCGAACAGGTTCACCGATCCCACCGACCTGCCCGAGCCGCGGGCGATGCCGTCGGAGATGGAGAAGAGCAGGGCGGGGACGTGGTAGCGGTTGGTGATGCGCGTCGCCACGATGCCCTTCACGCCCTCGTGCCAGCCCTCGCCCCCCACGACGACGACGCGTCCCCCGTCGTAGGTCCGCTCGACGAGCGCCAGCGCCTCCTCGGCGAGCGCGGCCTCGATCTCGCGGCGCTCGCGGTTCACCTCTTCGAGCTCGGCGGCGAAGCGGCCCGCCTCGGCGGCGTCGCGGGCGAGAAGCACCTTGAGGGCGAGGGCCGGGTCCGCCATGCGCCCCGCGGAATTGAGGCGCGGGATGAGCGAGAAGGACAGGGAGTCGGCGGTGATGGTCGAAAGGTCCGTGCGGGCGAGCGCCGCGAGCGCGACGTATCCCGGACGCGTCGTGGCGCGCATCTGCGCGATGCCGTCCGCAACGAGCGCACGGTTCTCGCGCGTGAGCTGCATCATGTCCGAAACCGTACCCAGCGCGGCGACCTCGGTGTAGCGGCGCCAGAGATCGGGCTTCCCGAAATGCTCGCCCAAGAGCTGCACGAGCTTAAGCGCGACGCCGGCGCCGGCGAGCTCTCGGCTCGGGCTCTCGTCCGCGAGCTTGGGGTCCGCGACCGGAACGCCGGTGGGGACGAGGTCGGCGGGCTCGTGGTGGTCCGTCACCACGATGTCGATGCCCCGCGCGGTGAGCGCGGCGACCTCATCGCGGGCGGCGATGCCGTTATCGACCGTCACGACGAGCGACGGGGCGCACTCCTCCACCACGCGGTCGAGCGCCGCCACCGACAGGCCGTACCCCTCCTCGAAGCGATGCGGAATGAACGGGTGGACGCAGCCGCCAAGCGCCCGAAGCGCCTCGGTGAGCAGGCAGGTCGACGTGATGCCGTCGACGTCGAAGTCGCCGAACACCGCGATGGACTCGCCCTCCTCGAGGGCCGCCGCGACGCGATCGGCCACCTCGACGAGGCCGGGAATTATGGAGGGGTCCTCCCAGTCGCGCTCGAGCGAGGGGGTGAGGAACAGGCGGCCCTCCTCGGGGTCGGTGATGCCGCGGGCGACCATGATGCGCGCGACGAGCGAGGGGATCCCCAGGGCATCCGCCAGGCGGCGCTCGGCATCGGCATCGTTGTTCGCGACGACCCAGCGGTGCGTGGTCTTAAGCGAGGACATGACGGACCACCCCCATCGGGAAAGCCGTACGGGATGGGATGCGGAGCGCGGCGAAAAGGCCGCGCGCATAGGCATTGCGCTGCATAGGCGGCAACTTTCTGGATGGGCCCGCTGCGGCGGACCGAGCTGTTGAACGCCTTCCATTATACGCGCCGCCCGGACAGCCGCCGAAGGCAAACGGGGGAACGGTCTCGAGCACGGAAGCGAGATGGCGGACGCCGGATGGCAATCGGCGCGCAGGCTCCGCCCATGTCGCGCGCGCAATAGCACCCTGACTGCCGCGAATGAGCGGCACGCACGGCAGGCAACGACGACCAGCCGCGGGCTTCGCGCCTTTCGTAGGCGCGAGCCGCGCATGCGCCGAGCGGTCGTATCCCCTGCGGCGCCTCGACCCCATATCTGCGCGCCCCTCACGCCGAGCAGACCTCGAGAAGAACAGGAGCCGCAATCCTTCCGTAACATGCGCGCGCTATCATCCGTGCGGCAACACGCGCGCGACTGAGGCAGGGAGGATGCGATGGCGGAGGCTTGGAAGCGGTTGGGGGACGCGATCGGCGCCCATATGATCTATATCGTCCCCTGCTGCGTGACGGCAGGGGTGCTGGCCCCCGAGGTCTTCGGGCCCGTCGAGCGCATCGTCCCCTACCTGTTCGCCTTCATGACATTCCAAGGCGCACTCAACAACACGCTTCACCAGCTCATCGAGGTGTTCCGTCGTCCCGGGAAGCTCATCGCGATCCTGATCGTGCTCCTCGTCGCCATGCCGCTTGCCGCCTTCGGGCTCGCAAGCCTCCTGTTCGGCGGGAACCCCCAGATCGTATGCGGCATCACGCTCGAGTACTGCGTCCCCGTGGGCATCGTGAGCTTCATGTGGGTCGGCATGTTCGCCGGCAACGGATCGCTGGCACTCGCCGCGATCCTCGTCTCGACCGTCATCTCGCCGTTCTCCATACCCGCGACGCTCTCGCTCCTCCTTGGCGCCAGCGTGCCCATGGACCCCGTGGGAATGATGGTCAACATGGCGTTCATGATCGCACTGCCCGCCGTCGCGGGCATGGCGGTCAACGACCTCACGCGCGGCTGGGGCCACGAGAGGCTCTCGCCCGCCATCGGCCCGCTCTGCCGCATCTTCATGGTGACGGTGATCACCGCGAACTCCACCGAGATGAGCGACTACATCCTCAACATGACCTGGGAACGTGCGGGCGTGGCGCTGTTCATCCTCGTCTTCGCCACGCTCGGGTTCATCGTGGGCATCGTGCTCGCGCGCGCCCTCAACGCCGCCTTCCCCGACCTCGTGACCGTATGCTTCTCCTGCGGACTGCGCAACATCTCCTCGGGCGCCGTCATCGCGACGCAGTACTTCCCGGGCGAGGCGGTGTTCCCCGTCATGTGCGGCACGATCTTCCAGCAACTGCTCGCCGCGCTGTTCGGTCACGTGATGGAGCGCATGACCGAGCGCGAGCGGGCGTCGCAGCGCAAGATGGTCGCGGCGGGCAGGGCGGCATCTCGCCGGAAGGCCTGATACCGCCCCTTGTCCCGCATGTGCGCAGGCGGGCTTAAGCCACGGGCCGGGAGAGCTCCACGATGCGGGTTCCGTGCAGCTCGCATGCACCCGTCGCCCGGGCGACCGCGTCGGCGTTCACACGGGTGATGCCCGCCCCCGGAAGCACCGTGAGGCCATCCGGCGCCCGCTCGATGAGGGCGCGCAGGCGATCGAGGTTGTCCTCGATGCGCGTGCCGGCGGCACCGCCGTGGGTGAGCACGCGCGTCACGCCGAACGTGGCCAGCAGCTCGAGCGCCTCGTCCTGTTCCGACTCGGGGACGTCGTCGAACGCCATGTGGAACGTGATGTCGACCGCGTCGACGCGCTCTGCCGACGCCGCGCGGACCGCCGTGCACAGCCGGTCGAGAGCCGCGTAGTCGATCGCGTACCCGCCCTCGTAGCCCGCGCCCGGCAGCTCGCCAGCCGTGAGCGCGCGGGCCCGGGACGCCGCATAGGCCCCCGCGTCGCGCGGAGCGAGGCAGCCCAAGACGATGCCGTCGGCACCCAGGTCAAGCGCCACCGAGACATCCGCCTCCATGGCCTGCAGCTCGTCGAGGTCGTAGCAGAAATCTCCGCCGCGGGGCCTCGCCATGCACATCACGCGCGCGCCCTCGGCGTGCGCGGTCTCGCACGCTTTCCAGATGACGCCCGCAGACGGGGTCGTTCCCCCGACGGCGAGGTTGTCGCACAGCTCGATGCGCTCCGCGCCCGCCTCGAGGGCGGCCGCGACATGCGTCAGGTTCTCGGCGCAGAACTCGCGCAAAACGGGCACGGGGATCTCGATATCGTCCATGGGTGTTCCTTTCGTCTGCTTGAACCTCAAAAAGGGGACAGGCACCGAATTGAGGCGCACGCGGTCGGGCCGCGGCGGTCCAGCCGGGACCGCCGCGGACGCTCGTTTCGCGCCCGCCCACCTCAAAGAGGCGCATGCCCCTTTTCGAGGTGGGTCGGCGGGACTAACGGGGGTTGAAGACGTACCGGTCGAGACGGTCGAGCGCCTCCTCGAGGCGCGGCGCGGGGAGCGCCAGGTTCATGCGGATGTTGCACGCACCGTGGAACGGGCGGCCGTCTTGCCAGCCCACCCCTACGTCCCAGCCCGCGGCGAGCAGCCCGTCGAGCGTCTTTCCGTGACGCGCGCACCAGGCGCTGCAATCGGGAAAGATCATGTAGGTGCCTTGCGACCGAACGACCTCGACGCCCTCGAAGCGCTCGTCGATGACATCACAGGCGCGGTCGACGTTTTCGGCGATGACCGCGCGCAGCTCGTCGGCCCATGCCCTCCCCTCTTCGGAATACGCGCCTATGAGCGCATGCATGGAGAGCACGTTCATCATGTTGTAGTGGCTCTTGGACGCGCACGCGTCGACGCGGTCGCGCAGGTAGTCGTCGTAGATGATGTGATAGCTGCCCACCAGCCCCGCCAGGCTGAAGGTCTTCGACGGCGCATAGAGCGCCACGGTGCGCCGGCGGGCATCGTCGGAGACGGACTGCGTCGGCGTGTGGACGAGGCCGGGGCGGATAATGTCGGACCAGATCTCGTCGGAGATGACCATCACATCATGGGCGGCATAGACCTCCATCGCGCGCTCGATCTCGGCGCGCTCCCAGACGCGCCCGCACGGGTTGTGGGGCGAGCAGAACACGGCGACGTGCGCACGGCTCTCGACGAGCTTGCGCTCCATGTCGTCGAAGTCCATGCGCCACACCCCCTCCTCGTCCAAGACGAGCGGGGAGCTCACGATGCGGTAGCCGGCGTTCGCGATGCTCTTGGTGAAGCCGATGTAGGTGGGGCTGTGCACGAGGACGGCGTCCCCCGGGGAGGCCAGGGCCGCCAGCGCGCTCACGAGCCCGCCGAGCACGCCGTTCTCATAGCCGATATGCCGCGGCTCGAGGTCCGCCGCGCCGTTGCGGTCGCGCTGCCAGGAGACAATCGCCGAAAGGTACTCCTCGCTCGGCTCGAAGTACCCGAAATGCGGTTGGGCCAGGCGCCGACCGATCGCCTCGGTCACCGCGGGGCACGTCTTGAAACTCATGTCGGCCACCCACATGGGAATCGCGTCGAAGCCCGGGCGGGGCGCCGCCGGGGCCGTGGGGTCGATGCCGATCGAATCGACCGCGAGCGCGTCATGGCCCCTGCGGTCGGGGGCCGTCGTGAAATCAAACTGCATGGATCGTCCCTTTCGGCGATGCATGTGGATGCGGCCATTGTACCGCCGCGGCGCGGCGGCGAGAGAAAGGGGCCGCGTCGCCGCGGCCCCCGCACAACCCGTTTTCAGGGACCCTATCCTCCCAGGTACGCCTTGCGCACATCGTCGTTCTCAAGCAGCTCGCGCCCGGTGCCGGACAGCGTGACGCGTCCGGTCTCCATGACGTAGCCGCGCGTGGCGATGGAGAGCGCCATCTGGGCGTTCTGCTCCACCAGCAGGATCGTGGTCCCCGCCTCGTGCAGCTCCTTGACGATCTCGAAGATCTGCTCGATCAGAATCGGCGCGAGGCCCATGGAGGGCTCGTCGAGCATGAGCAGCTTCGGCGAGCTCATGAGCGCGCGGCCCATGGCGAGCATCTGCTGCTCGCCGCCCGACAGGGTTCCGGACACCTGGCGGCGGCGCTCCTTCAGGCGCGGGAAATGCGCGTAGACGCGCTCGAGGCCGGGGGCGATCTCGGAGCCCGGCCGGGTGTAGGCGCCCATCTCGAGATTCTCCTCGACGGTCATCTGCGCGAACACGCGACGTCCCTCGGGCACGTGCGCCAAGCCCTGCGCGACCAGCCTGTCGGGCTGCGCGTGCATGATGTTCTCGCCCATGAACTCGATCGTGCCCGTGGTGGAGCGCAAGAGTCCGGAGAGCGTCTTGAGCGTCGTGGACTTGCCGGCGCCGTTCGCGCCGATCAGGGCCACGATCTCGCCCTCGGACACCTCGAAGGAGACATCCTTGATGGCATGGATCGCGCCGTAGTAGACGTTGATGCCCTCGACGTGCAGGATGCGGTCGCCCATACGCCTTACGCCTCCTTCTGCTTGCCGAGATACGCCTCGATGACGGTCTCATTGTTCTGGATCTCCTCGGCCGTGCCCTTCGCGATGACCTTGCCGAAGTTGAGCACGCAGATGCCCTCGCAGATGTTCATGACGAGACTCATGTCGTGCTCGATGAGCATGATCGCGATGTTGAACGTGTCGCGGATCTTGACGATGTTCTCCATGAGCTCGGCGGTCTCGGACGGGTTCATGCCCGCCGCGGGCTCGTCGAGCAGAAGCAGGCTCGGGTTCGTGGCGAGCGCGCGCACGATCTCGAGGCGGCGCTGGGCGCCATACGGAAGGCTTCCCGCCTGATGGCTGGCGAGGTCCTGCATGTCGAAGATGGACAGCAGCTCGAGCGCGCGGTCGTGCGCCTCGGCCTCGCGACGCCAGTAGGACGGCGCGCGCAGGATGCCCGAAAGCGTCGAATACGCCTTGGTGTTGTGAAGGCCCACCTTGACGTTATCCTCAACCGTCATGGTGTTGAACAGGCGGATGTTCTGGAACGTGCGGGCGATGCCCATGCGGTTCACCTGATGGACGGTCTTGCCGCTCGTGTCGTTGCCGTTCAGCAGGATCGTGCCGCGCGTGGGCGCATACACCTTGGTGAGCAGGTTGAAGACCGTGGTCTTGCCGGCCCCGTTGGGGCCGATGAGGCCCGCGATCTCGGTCTTGCCGATGGTGAGGTTGAAATCGTCGACCGCCTTGAGGCCGCCGAAATCGATCCCCAGGTGCAGGGCCTCGAGTACGGGGGCGGAGTCGACGTCGCGCTCGGGGACGATGGAATGGCTGGGGACCGGCACCATCTTGCCGCGCTCGAACTCGAACTTAGGCATCGGCGCTCACCTCCTCCTCTTTCGGACGGCGTCGCGGCAGGATGCGCGCGATGAATCCCTTGATCGTGGGGTTGTTGGAGCAGATCATCACGAGGATGAGCACGATCGCGTAAACCAGCATGCGGTAATCGGAGAACTGGCGCAGGGCCTCGGGGAGAATGGTGAGCACGGTGGCGGCGACGATGGAGCCGCGCATGTTGCCCAGCCCGCCGAGGACGACGAAGACCAGGATGAGGATCGAGGTGTTGAAGTCGAACTTGGTCGCGGACAGCTGGGAGAAGCCGTTGCCGAACAGCGCTCCCGCCGCGCCCGCGAGGGCGGCGGACACCACGAAGGCGATCATGCGGTACTTGGTGGTGGAGATGCCCACGGACTCGGCGGCGATGCGGTTGTCGCGGACGGCGAGGATCGCACGGCCGGTGCGGCTGCGCACGAGGTTGAGAACGATCACGAGGGCGACCATGACGAGCAGGAAGCCCGCGAGAAACGTCGATATCGTCTCGGTGCCCGAGGCGCCCTGGGCGCCCTTGATGATGGCCGATCCGCCCTCGGCGAGCCCGAGGTCGTCGACGGTCAGCTTGCCCGTGAGGTTGAACAGCACGTGCAGGCCGCGCTCGTCCACGCCCACGATGAGGCAGGTGACGACCTCCTTGATGATCTCGCCGAACGCGAGCGTCACGATGGCCAGGTAGTCGCCAGACAGGCGCAGGACCGGGATGCCCACGAGGAAGCCCGCGAGCGCCGCGGAGGCCGCGCCGACGAGCAGGGCGATCACGAGGCGGAGAGCATCGTTGGGGACCGCCTCGGCGAGGCTCATGGCGGCCACGATGCCCGTGTAGGCGCCGACGCTCATGAATCCCGCGTGCCCGAGCGAGAGGTCGCCGGCGACGCCCACGACGAGGTTCAGCGAGATGGCCATCACGATGTAGGCGCAGATGGGCACGAGCTGCCCCACGATCATGCGCGGGATCATGTGGTTGGCCTGCATGAGGCTCACGACGACGAACGCCAGGACCACCAGGCCGTACGTCACGAAGTCGCGGCGGGTCTTCTTGTTCTTGAGGAAATTCGGCATGGCGCTACACCTTCTCCGGGACGTACTTGCCGAACAGGCCGGCCGGCTTGACGAGGAGCACCACGATGAGCACGGCGAACACGATGGAGTTCGCGAGGCTCGTGGAGATGTAGGCCTGCGCCATGGCCTCGATGATGCCGAGCAGGATGCCGCCCACGAAGGCGCCGGGGATCGAACCGATGCCGCCGAAGACCGCCGCGGTGAAGGCCTTGATGCCGGGCATCGAGCCCGTGGTGGGCTGGAGCACCGGCGAATAGGAGCACAGCAGCACGCCGGCGATGGCGGCGAGCGCGGACCCGATGGCGAACGTCATCGAGATGGTGCGGTTGACGTTGATGCCCATGAGCTGCGCGGCGGCCTTGTCCTCGGAGACCGCGCGCATGGCCTTGCCCATCTTGGTCTTGCCCGTGAACCACATGAGCCCCGCCATGATGACCAGGCAGGCGACGACGGTCACGAGCGAGACCGCGGAGACATTGTAGGCGCGGAGCGCCTCGGGCACCGGGAAGCTCACGATGGAGGTGAAGTTCTTCGGCGTGGCGCCCCAGACGAGCTGGGCGGCGTTCTGCAGGAAATAGGAGACGCCGATGGCGGTGATGAGCACCGCCAGCGGGCCGGCCTGGCGCAGCGGCTTGTACGCGAGGCCCTCGATGAGGATGCCGAGCGCCGTGCAGACCGCGACCGCGGCCACGACCGACACGATCGCCGGAAGCCCCAGATACGAGGTGACGCAGAACGAGATGTACGCGCCGATCATGATGACGTCGCCGTGGGCGAAGTTGAGCATCTTCGCGATGCCGTACACCATGGTGTAGCCGAGCGCGATGATGGCGTACACGCTGCCCATCGACAGGCCGTTCACCAGGTACTGAAGAAAGACCGTCATGCGCAATCCCCCCTTCATGATCGCGGGCACGCAGCAGGCTGCCCGCTTGAGTCGAAAAAGGGACGAACCTTGGTCCACCAAGGCCCGTCCCCGGAATTACCGTATGCGTGTCAGGCGTTCAGGACGGGCGACGCTAGGCCGCTACGTACTTTCCGTCCTGGATGACGTAGACCATCGGGTCCTTCTCGACCTCGCCCTTGTCGTTCCACGTCAGCGTGCCCGTGAGCCCCTCGACCGTGATCGCGGTCATGGCTGCGGGCAGCTTGTCGGCAACCTCGGCAGGGTCGGCGTCGGCGGCGAGACCGGCCTCCTCCATAGCCATGACGACGGCGTGGACCGCATCGTAGGCGTCGGCGGCGAACTGGTCGGGCGTCTCTCCGTACGCGTCCTTGTAGGCGGTGACGAAGTCGGCGTTCTTGTCCTCATCGGCGGAGAACGGGGTCATGAGGTACAGGCCCTCGGCGAGCGAGGTATCGAAGCCCTCGACGCCCAGGATGCCGTCCATGCCGTCGCAGCCCATCATCTTGACGTCGTAGCCCATCTCCTTGGCGTTGGTGAGCAGCACCGAGGCGGGCGTGTAGTAGATAGGGGCGAAGATCATCGTTGCACCGGCGTCTTTGGCCTTGGTGAGCTGGTTGGTGAAGCTGGTCTGGGAATCGTCCTTGAAGGACTCCTCGTCGACGACCTCGAGCTTGAGCTCGGCGGCCTTGGCCACGAAGGCGTCGCGGATGCCCGCGGAATAGGGGTCGCCGGAGTTGTAGAACACGACGTACTTCTCGTTCGGGAACATCTCGGCGAGCTTCACGGCGGCGTTGGCGCCCTGGTTGGGGTCGTTGAAGCACGCCTGGAAGACGCAGGTCTTGTCGGCGGTGACGTCCGAGCTGGACGCGGACGGGGTGATCATGAAGATCTTGGGATCGGAGTTGGCGACCTCGGCCACGGCGATGGAGGCGCCGGTGGTGGTGGGGCCGACGAGCACCTGCATGCCCCAGTCGGCGAGGCTGTTGAACGCGTTGACGGACTTCTCGCCGTCGGCGACGTCGTCCTCGGCCTTGGACGCGAGCGGGAGCGCATCGGTCGCGAAATCCTTGCAGGCGAGCTCCACGCCATGGGCGACGGAGTTGCCGTACGAGGCGGCGGGGCCGGTCAGCGGGCCGATGGTGCCCACCTTGAACGCACCGGCGGCGCCGGACGCAGAGGAGCCGCCGTCGGAACCGCCGTCGGAGCAACCGGCTAGAATGCTTGCCGCCCCCAGACCTGCTACGCCCGCGATAACGCTCCTGCGATTCACGACAGGATTGAATGACTTACCGGTGAGGCACGACATACGGCTCTCCTCTCACATGCGGCCGGCCGGACGGCTCGGCGGTTTGAAGGTCCCCTCCCGGGCTTGTCTCCCGGTCGGTTGCACCAGCTTACATGCTTTAGTTGAGAAAAGTAAGGCCCTTCTTCCACGGCCGATGCGCCTGTTCCGCCCAGCGGACTCCATACGCTTTTGACCTGCGAATATTCAGGGATGATTCGAGAATCCGCGATGTTACATCTTTATTACGCAGGGCGTATGCGCAAAGGAGCCAGCGAGCTATCATGTGCCCCATGCTATAGATATGCAAAACGGCCCCGAGCCCCAGGGCGACGGGGAACCCGCGCGCACGCGCCTTCGAGATAGGAGCCCCCATGCAGCAGAGCACCAGAACCGTGGAGATCGGCGTTATCGGACTCGGCACGGTGGGCGGTGGCGTCGTCCGTCTGATCGCCAAGCACCATGACAACTACCTCACGGCCTATGGCATCGACGTGCGCGTACGGAAAGCCTGCGCGCGCCACCCGGAATGCGCAGACGCCTTGGGGCTTCCGGCGGACGCCTTCACCACCGACTGGCGCGAAGTCACCGCCGATCCCGACATCGACATCGTGGTCGAGGTCATCGGCGGCGAGCATCCCGCGACCGAGATCTTCGAGGACGCCATCACCCACAAAAAGCATGTCGTCTCCGCCAACAAGGCCCTCCTCGGGCGCCACGTCGACTCGCTCGCCGGGCAGGCGGCGCGCGCCGGCGTCCAGATCCGCTGCGAGGCCGCTTGCGCCGGCGGCATCCCCATCGTCAACGCGCTCGAGCACGCGCTCATCGGCAACGATGCCCTCACCATCGCCGGCATCGTGAACGGAACCACGAACTACATCCTTTCGCGCATGGATGCGGAGGGCCTCGGCTTCGAGGAGGTCCTCGCCGACGCGCAGCGCCTGGGTTACGCCGAGGCCGACCCCACCGCCGACGTCGACGGCCACGATGCGGCCGCCAAGCTCGCCATCCTCTCCTCCATCGCCTTCCGCACGCGCATCACCACCGACGACGTGCGCTGCCAGGGC
This sequence comes from Collinsella sp., assembly GCA_048318985.1. Lineage (GTDB taxonomy): Bacteria > Actinomycetota > Coriobacteriia > Coriobacteriales > Coriobacteriaceae > Collinsella. The sequence goes on along the minus strand of DBFEBE010000108.1, from coordinate 791 downwards.
ATCCGCAACGTCTCGGCAGCCGATATCGAGCAGGCGCGTGAACTGGGCATGAAAATCAAGCTCCTAGCCGTCGGACGCAAGACCGCCGAGGGTGTGGAGGTGCGGGTGCACCCCGCCATGATTCCGGCGACCCATCAGCTCGCCGCAGTGGGCGGCGCGATGAACGCGGTGCTCGTCGTGGGCGACGCCGTGGGCGAGACGATGTTCTACGGAGCCGGCGCCGGCGCGTTCCCCACCGCGAGCGCCGTCGTGGGCGACATCCTCGAGCTCGCCCGCCCGCTGTGCCGAGGCGAGCGCCCCGCACCGGAGGCGAAGCCCTTCGAGCGCACCCTGCCCGTCCGCGCGATCGGCGACGCATCCAACCGCTTCTACATCCGCCTGACCGCCGAGGACCGCACGGAGGTGCTCGCGGCTGCGGTCGCGGCCTTCGCCGAGGCCGGCGTCCCCCTCTCTCGGGTCGACCAGCTCGCGATCGACGGCGGCGGGCGTTCAATCGCCTTCATCACCGAGCGCGCGCTCGAGCGCGACGTCGCGGCCGCATGCGACGCCCTCGCCGCGCTGCCCGGAGTCTCCGCGGCGGCAAGCGTCATCCGCATCGAGGACGTCGACGCGTGGAGCGAGGGCGTCGAGGGGAACTAGCCGCTCATCGCCGCCCGCCCGGCGCACATCCGGCGGCCCGTCCGCTCGACCTGAAGCAAATGCCTCCCGCTCCCTGGACGCGAAGACCGCGGCCCCAGGAACGGGAGGCTTTTTTCGCGCGATATGCCGCCGGGCGGGCCGCGGTCTTCGCG
>DBFEBE010000107.1:0-2749 GCA_048318985.1 Collinsella sp. | reverse complement strand
ATAGAATCCTCCCTCGCCGCTATAAGTAAGCGGGATCCGTCATCCCCTCCGGAATTGCAGGCCGCCCTTCTTCCGGCTACCCTAGCAGAGCACGACCGCGGAAATGACGCGGGAATGTCCCGATCCGTTCCCCGCGCCGACCGCGACGGAGTCGCAAAAACGTCTGGAAAGCGCCCCAAAACCGCACTTGGGCCGCAGCCTCACGAGAGACAAGATCCTAGTCCGTCGAAGCACCGACCCCCTCAGGTCGTTAGCTATGTCTTGCCAGCGGGTCGCCCCTACGCCGCCAGGAGGGCGGCCAGGTCCTCGCGGGACGAGAACGGGCGCGGCTCGGCCCCCGGGTCGTGGGCGGCGACGACCTCGCCCTCCCAGTCGTCGCCGTTGCGGTCGAACTTGCGGGATCGCATCACCCAGCGGAACGCGGGGCGCGCCCGCTCGTCCAGGGCGACCACCTCGTCGGGGAACGCCATGTCGGCATGGCATTTGAGAAACCTACAAGACGAAGCCTTTTGCATTAATGAAGATAGGATCATTCCACAGCTACGTATTTCTATCTTACTGCTACAATCTTAATGTATGAAACGTTGCACAGGGAACATAACATTCGGAGCTGAATCCAATATATGGCCGCACGAGATGGAAACGGCCAAGGCCCTCGCACTCGCTGGCTACGACATAGTGTTCGTGGATCGACCAGACAAGCAGGGCGAGCGAGTAGCCGACATCCTCATGGACGGCGACACCTGGGAGATGAAGTCGCCGAGGTCAGATTCGCTCAAGGCCATCGAGCGGAACGTGAAGCGAGCCCGCAACCAATCGCCCTGCGTCGTCCTCGACTCGAGGCGCATGAGAAAAGTCCCGGACGCCGCAATCGAGAGGGAGCTGAGAAGGTGCGCGAAGACCATCAAGGGGATAAGGCGCCTCCTGCTCGTCGACCGACACGGAAGCGTCACAACCATTCTTTGAATCTGTGGTATGATTGCGCCAGCAAACGCCCGAACGGTACGCAGTTTACCTTCCTCGGGCGTTTTTGCTGCTTCCCTTGGTTTAGTAAAACGATATTTTCATCCCAGCATCTTTCCGCTGAAATTGCCTCCTGTTTCATAGAAAAGGAAGGCGGCGTCCGTCAGAGCGCCGCCTTCCTCGAGTCGTTGGTTATGCCTCGGATCCGTAGGCCCCGAAGGGCCCGACGGCGGCCACGGCGAGCCACCACACGATCGCGACGATCAGGCCCAGCGGGTCGTCCACGTGGTCGGAGCCCAGCGCGAACCAGGCCCACAAAGCAGCCCGCAGGCGACGTCCGCGATCGCTGCGACGATCCAGTTGCTCTTTCTCGGCAAGACCAGGCCGATCTAGGATACAATTCGCAGAGCAGCATCAGTCCGTCAAACTATTAACGAAGGGGTTTCATCTATGTGCGATTCCATAAACCGTGGCAATTACCCCGAGGAGTCGCTCCTGGTTGGCACCGCGGAGAGCGTTTGGAAGGGCAGCGATGCAAGGGTCAACATCTCCATCGATGTAGGGCAGCGACTAGCCGACACGATAGGCGAGGAGATCGAGGGACAGCTCGAATGCGTGTTCATAACCGACAGCGACATCCGCCACATCAGGCGCAAGCATGGGGCAAACGAGGAGAGGCGCGGCCAGCAGTCCATCGTCCCGAACGACTTCGCGCTCATCCCGAAAGTTCTCAACGAGTCCGACGCATGCGATCACGCGGACGGACAAGGCGGGCAACAAGAAGTCCCTCGTGAGAAAGGAGATCGGGGCACCGCCTACCTGGTGACGGCGCAGAGGGGAAAGGGGAAGCTGGAGGTTAAGATGATGCGGAAGGCGCATCGGTCGGGTGCTTCGTGCTAGCCGCGATCGGCTCCCTTGGGCCTAAGTCCGAAACGACCCCGACGATAAGGGCATTATAGCATCGGCAATGTCGCCCGAAAACGGCGACGAGGCCGTGTTACCTGCATTCCACAGACGGCGGCGCTTCCACGATCAAGAAACTGACGAGACGTGCCTTTTCGCTTTGCCCTTGCCTCTCATCCTTACCAGCCTGCATGGAATCCAACTTCGAACGTTTGCCCTGCATCCAATTATCGCAAATTGCATCGATCAGCATGTTTGGTACCTTTCCATAAGAAGGAGGGGGCCGACGCTCGTCAGAGCGCCGGCCCCCTCTCGGTTGGCTATGTCTCGGCCCCGAAGGGCCCGCAGGTCTCGCGCCCTACGCCGCCAGCAGGGCGGCCAGGTTCTCGCGGGACGAGAACGGGCGCGGCTCGGCGTCCGGGTCGTGGGCGGCGACGACCTCGCCCTCCCAGACCTCGCCGTTGCGGTCGAACTTGCGGGAGCGCACCACCCAGCGGAAGGCGGGGGACATCCGCTCGTCCAGGGCGGCCACCTCGTCGGGGAACGCCATGCCGGAGAGCGTGCGCTCCAGCGCCGCCAGCTCGCTCTCGCCGGCGTCGGGCATCACGAGCCCGGCCTCCGGGTTGTACACGACGCCCTCGCCGATAAAGGCCAGGCGCATCTTCTCGCGGCGCTTGCCCTCGGCCCACACGATGCCGCCCACCACGGCGGCCACGACCAGGTCCAGCGGGTCGTCCATGTGGTTGAAGCCCAGCGCGAACCAGGCCCACAGGAGCACTCCGCAGGCGACGGCCGCGATCGCTGCGACGATCCAGTTGCTCTTTCTCATCTCAGTCTCTCCTTTCCTTCACGGAGGGGGGCGGCGGGACCGCCCCCCTCGCGG
>DBFEBE010000106.1:0-6838 GCA_048318985.1 Collinsella sp. | reverse complement strand
GACCAGCTCTCCCGGCGCCTTCCGGATTTCGATGTCCGAAACTACGGATTCAAGAAGCTGCGTCCGTTCCTGAAGAGCCTGGGCGTCTATGAGTTCAACGAGCCTACGGGGGAGTCGGGCGCGCGCCAGATCTACCTTCGCGTCCGCGAGCTGTAGCCCGTGGGGCCCTGTGCCTCGCTCTCGTCGCGCATGGCGGGTCCGCGCGTCTGGCTCGCATCAGCTCAATTGTCTCCTGCGACACGAAGCGCCCGTCGGCATCGAGCCGACGGGCGCTTCTCTCAAGTCGATTGTGGGGCGTGCGGGGTGCTACGCCAGGTTCTTGCCGAAGGCGTCGGCGGCCTTGATGGCCTCGATGAAGGCTTCGGGCGTGAAGGGTTCGGGGTTGCCCTGCTTCCACTCGTTGGTGTTTTGGACAAGCTCTGCTATGCGGGGCAGATGGCTTTCATCGAGATCGAGCTCTGCCAGCGTGACGGGCAAGCCGAGCTTCTTGTTGAAGGCTGCGTACCGCTCGAGTTGCTCGCTGTCTCCGACGTAGGCGAGCAGCACGAGCACGCCGAAGCTGACGACCTCGCCATGCAGGTACGGGCGGTCGCCGCGGGGAATGCCCGTCGTGGCGTTGTAGAACGCGTGGGCGAGCGACGAGTTGTAGTAGAAGTCAGGCTGGTTGGTGAGATTCGAGACGTAGCCGGTGTTGATCACGATGTCGAGCGCGATCTGCTTCACCGCCTCGCTCGCGCGATTTGCGCGCACGTCGGCGAGTCCCTGCTCGCCAAAGGTCATGAGCGGCTCCGTGCAGGTGCGCGCCAGGGCGAGGCCAAGCGACCCGGTGTGGGTGAGTCCGCCCCCGCTGGTCGCGTACTCGACCTCGGGCTGCTTCGAGAGCGCGTCGCCGATTCCGGCCCAGAAGTACTCTTCGGGCGCGGCGGCGATGATCGCAGGATTGATGAATATGTGCGCCGGCGCATCCGGATAGGCGTAGCCCTTGAGGGAATGGTCGTCGTTGTACACGACGGCTATCGCCGTCGCGCTCGAGCAGTTGGAGCAGATCGTCGGTACGGAGAAGACCGTCTTGCGCAGGCGCTTCGCTGCCGTCTTGACCGTATCGATCGCCTTGCCGCCGCCGACGGCGAAAGCGATGTCGGCGTCGCGGAACGCCGGGTTCGCCTCGAGTTCGTCGATGGCGCTCTGGGTTGAATCCGTGCCGTAGACGATCGTGTCGAGCACGTAGGCCGTGGATCCCTCGATCGCCTTCTTGATTCCGGGCGCCGCCGCGGCGAGGGCGCGGGCCCCGCCCACAAGGACGACCGTGCGCGCGCCGTACGCCTCAAGGGCTTCCGGAATCGCATCGAAGCAGTCCTCTCCGACCGTGTAGTCGCTCATCTGAATCGTTCGCATAGAGACCTCCTGGTGGTAATCTGTGCGAGATATGGTAGGGCTGCGCCCGGGTGGCGCCCCTTTGCATGCCGGAGCGTTTAATAACAATTAACCTGCCCTGTCGGCACCTTCGGCCGCGCGGGGCGTATCGGAAGGACATCGCGTATGAAGCTCGTCGTGAGTGCGTGCCTGCTGGGCCAAAAGTGCAAATACAGCGGGGGCAGCAACCGGTGCGAGCGCCTGCTGGCCGAGCTCGCCCGGCACCCGGACATAGAGGTCGTCCCCGTGTGCCCGGAGGTCGCCGGCGGTCTTCCCACGCCGCGCCCCCCGGCCGAGATCGTGGATGGCGAGGTCGTCAACGATCGGGGAGAGAGCGTGGACGCAGCATATCGAGCGGGCGTGGCGGCCGAGATGGGGCGTCTCGCCGCGGCAATCGAGGCAGGGGAGGTCGCGGCGGCGGTCCTGCAGTCTCGGAGCCCCAGCTGCGGGGTCACTGAGGTGTATGACGGAACGTTCTCGGGCGTCCTCGTTCCCGGTCAGGGCCTGTTCGCCCGTGCCCTCGCGGACGCAGGCGTCATACTGGTCGATATATCGGATCTATAGGAGCCGGCGTAGCAGTTGCTGAAATAATCCCTTGCAGTAAATTGCGATCGGAACGATGCCGGCATCGAAGGTCGATGCCGGCATCGTTTTCGCAGGTCATTTTTTTGCGTGGACCTTTGGTTTCGGGCTTTTGAAAATGAGTTTTACTGCAAGGGATCTTTGCGACACATCTCACTTCGACTCGGGTAAAAGGACGGCTGGCTCGGTCGATGGTGTACTGCATCAAGGGCGATTTCGACGTGCGATGTGGTAGGAGGTCTTTGATGGACGTGCTGGCGACGGCGATCTTAGCCGTTTTTCTCCTTGGCTTAAGCCTCCTGTTCTTGAGCGGGCGCGGGTCGGTCTTTGTCGCTGGCTTCAACACCGCCGCTCCCAGCCAACGGGCTCGCTGTGATGAGCGCGGGCTGTGTCGCGGAATGGGCGGCTTGACGTTCGGGTGTGCAGTGGGTCTGGCGCTCATGGCCTTCGGCCTGTATATAGAGGATAATTTCGCAAATCAAGAGCCTATGGGGGGCGGGTGTACCTGGCGGGCTTGATGGTCTCGATCGTTTTTATCGTTTTCGGGGTATGGTGCGTTAACGCTCGGTCCAAAAAGCGCCGTTGAGGCGCGTGTCGATACGACGCGGTGCGTGACTTTGCATGAGATACCCGAGTCTTGCGTGCTATCATGCTGAAGCACAGGCTTTGATGGGGACGAGTAGGTCGGACCCGCGCGGCACAGAGAGCCCGGGCGGCTGAGAGCCGGGTGCGCGCGACCGATTCGAATATCACCCCGGAGCCGCGGCCCGAACGGCGCATCGCGCCCAGTAGGCGTTGCCGGGATGGCCATCGTCACGGGCCAGCCGAGTACGGGGGAGTGCGCAGGCACGATCCTTTGAGCTGGGTGGTATAGCGAAACGCATGCGGGTTCTGCTTTCCGTGATTCTTGGCGCTTCGTCCCAGCTTGAGCTAGGACGGGCGCTTTTTCATGCGTCCATAACGAGAAGGGGGTATTCGTGGCAAACGAGTACAAGCAGACCATGAACCTGCCCAAGACCAAGTTCCCCATGCGGGCGGCCCTGGCGCAGCGCGAGCCGGAGCGCCTCAAGCGCTGGCAGCAGAACCACGTCTACGAGCTCATGCTCAAGAAGAACGAGGGCCACGAGAAGTTCGTGCTGCACGACGGTCCTCCGTACGCCAACGGACCCATCCATCTGGGCCACGCGATGAACAAGATCGCCAAGGACATGATCAACCGCTACAAGGCGATGCAGGGCTATGAGACCCCCTACGTCCCCGGTTGGGACTGCCACGGTCAGCCCATCGAGCACAAGGTCGAGGAGAAGCTCGGCACGGAGAAGTTCAACCAGACGAGCGTCGCTCAGATCCGTGAGCTGTGCAACCAGTTCGCCGTCGAGAACATCGACCTGCAGCGCGAGGGCTTCAAACGCCTGGGCGTCCTGGGCGACTGGGACAACCCGTACCTCACGCTCTACCATCAGCACGACGCGGCTGACATCGAGGCCTTTAAGGCCATGTTCGATCGCGGCATGATCTATCGCGGCCACAAGCCCGTCCACTGGTGCAAGCACTGCCATACGGCGCTGGCCGAGGCGGAGATCGAGTACGGCGACGAGACGAGCCCGTCCATCTACGTGCGCTTCGAGCTCACGAGCAAGCCTGCCGGCCTCGAGTCCTTCGACGGCCCCGTGGACTTCGTGATCTGGACCACCACCCCTTGGACCATCCCGTCCGACCAGGCGGTCTCGCTCAAGCCCGAGGCCATCTATACCGCCATCGAGCACGACGGCCGCGCCGAGATCATGCTGAAGGACCTCAGCCAGAAGGTCTGCGGCATCGCCGGCTGGGACGTCACGCCCGTGATGGTCGATGGCAAGCCGTATGAGGTTCCCGCCGAGGTCCTCGACCACCTGCACTACAAGCAGCCCGTCTTCGACGGGGTCGAGGGCGTGGCGCTGCTCGCCGACTACGTCGGCACCGAGGACGGTACCGGCATCGTCCACAACTCGCCCGGCCACGGCGTCGACGACTACTACGTCTGCATGAAGGAGGGCATGGACGTCTGCATGCCCGTCGACGACGACGGTCGCTTCTACAACGGCGAGGAGTTCGGTACTGGTGGCCCGTTCTCCGGCATGGACACCGACGAAGCCAACCCGCACATCATCCAGTTCCTGCGCGACCGCGGCATGCTCGTTGCCGAGGTCAAGATCACCCACAGCTACCCGCACTGCTGGCGCTGCAAGAACCCGGTGCTCTTCCGCGCGACGGACCAGTGGTTCGTCTCCATGGACAAGACGGGTCTGCGCGAGCAGGCGCTCGACCAGGTGCGCAACCACGTCTCCTGGTACCCCGAGCACGCCGTCAACCGCATCGGCGCCATGGTCGAGCAGCGCCCCGACTGGTGCATCTCCCGCCAGCGCAACTGGGGTGTGCCGATTCCGTCCTTCACCTGCGCCGACTGCGGCGAGAAGATCATGAACGACGACACGCTCGACGCCGTCATCGCGCTGTTCCACGAGAAGGGTTCCGACGCCTGGTTCACCGACGCACCCGAGAGCTACCTCGGCGACGCCTGCGTCTGCCCCAAGTGCGGCGGCCATCACCTCAAGGCCGACCGCGACATCCTGGACGTGTGGTGGGACTCCGGCGTGTCCTGGAAGGCCGTCTGCGAGTACCGCCCCGAGCTCAAGTACCCGGCTGATGTCTACCTCGAGGGCTCCGACCAGCATCGCGGCTGGTTCCAGTCGTCGCTGCTCACCTCGGTGGGCACCAACGGCGTCGCCCCGTACAAGGCCGTCATCTCCCAGGGCTTCACCCTGGACGGCCAGGGCCGCAAGATGTCCAAGTCGCTCGGCAACGTGATCGACCCCAACAAGATCTGCGACGAGATGGGCGCCGACATCATCCGTCTGTGGGTCGCCTCCGTGGACACCTCCACCGACGTCGCCTGCGATACCGAGATCCTCGCCCGCACCTCCGACGCGTACCGTCGCTTCCGCAACACCCTGCGCTTCCTGCTGTCCGTGCTCGAGGGCCAGTTCGAGCCCGCGACCGACGGCGTCGCGTTCGACGAGCTCATGCCGCTCGACAAGCTCATGCTCGCGCGCCTCACGCAGGTGCAGGCGGAGGTTGACGAGGCCTACGCCGGCTATGAGTTCAATCGCGCGTACCGCACGCTGTACGACTTCGTGGTCACCGAGCTCTCCAACGTGTATCTCGACGCGCTTAAGGACCGCCTGTACTGCGAGAAGCCCGGCAGCCACGAGATGCGCAGCGCCCAGACCGTCGTGGCCGAGCTGCTCTCCATGCTCATGCGCGACCTGCAGCCCATTCTGTCCTACACGGTCGACGAGGCCATGGAGTACGCCCCGGCCGGGTGCCGCGACAACCAGGAGTACGCCGCCCTGCTCGATTGGTACAGGAGCCCCATCACGCTCGAGCAGGCCAACGAGTTCGCCGGCGTCCTCGAGGCGTCGCTCGAGCTGCGCGGCGTGGTCACCAAGGCGATCGAGGAGGCTCGCTCCGCGGGCACCTTCACCAAGAGCCAGCAGGTCCGCGTGAAGGCCACCGCGCCTGCGGAGGCCTTCGCCCTGCTCACGGGCGACAAGGCCGTCGACCTGGCCGAGTTCTACATCGTCTCCGAGGTCGAGCTCGCCGAGGGCGATTCGTTCTCCGCCGAGATCGACTCCGCCCGTGGCGAGGCGTGCGACCGCTGCTGGAACTTCCGCGAGAGCACGGGCGTCCACGGGGAGCACGCGCATATCTGCGACCGCTGCGCTTCCGCGCTCTCCTAATCTTTGCGGTTCGGCGTCGGCGCGATGGGGGAGGGGATCTTCGCCCCTCGCCGCGCCGACCGGCGCTCGATCGCGGTGCGGGGCATCGTCGCGTCGCCCTCCATGCCGGACCGAGCGCGAGGCGAATCGCGTGCGTTCCATCTATAATCCGTGGTTTCGAACGGGGCGGGCACTTGGGGTCCGCCCCGTTCGGGTATCGTTGCAACCGTGAGTACAGTCGCGCTGCCTGCGATGCGGCCTCCGTCGCGTTGGGCATGCGCATCCATGTTGAGGGGGATTCGTGGCATCTACCGCACAACGGTCTCGATTTCAGCCGTCCTTGCGTTGGCGATTCGTCGTCGCCGGCGCGGTCGCCCTGGTTTGCTTCGCGCTCGACCGGGTCACCAAGCTCGCCGTCCAGATGAGTCTTGATCCCGCTCCCTTCGTCGGCTCGCGTTTCGACATGCCGCTTATCCCCGGGGTCCTCGGCCTGTCCTATGTCGAGAACACCGGAGCCGCTTTCAGCATGGGCGAGGGGTTCGGGGCCGCCTTCGTCCTTCTTGCCCTCGTCGTCACCGTGGGCGCCGTCGCGTACCTCCTGCGTGCCGAGGCCGTGTCCAGGCTTGAGGTCATCGGTCTCGCCCTGGTCGTCGGAGGGGCGATCGGAAACGCCGTAGATCGCGCCGTCTTCGGGTACGTAGTCGACTTCATCGCGACCGAGTTCATGGAGTTCCCGGTGTTCAACGTCGCGGACATCGGCATCACCTGCGGCGTCGTCGTCGCGTTCATCGGCTTCCTGGTATCCCCCGCGAACAAAGTCGACGCGACCGCCGAGCTCAACCGTCGCGACGAGGCCGACCGCGCGCGTCGCGCAAAGGCGCGCGGCGACCGGGCTCGCGCATGGCGCGAGAGGAACGATCGCTGATGTCGCTCGATCTGCATCTTCTCGTTCCGGCGGAAGCCTCCGGCGACCGGCTTGACGCCTTTCTCGGCGCCCAGGCATCCTGTCCCTCCCGCTCTGCATGCGCGCGCCTCGTCGAGGCGGGGGCGGTCGTCCTCAACGGCGAAACCTGCCTGTCCAAAAA
>DBFEBE010000105.1:0-2922 GCA_048318985.1 Collinsella sp. | reverse complement strand
GGGCGACCGATTCGCGGTACGCGCCCCCCGTCGCCCCCGTCGGGGACCCCAGTCGGCCATGCGGGTAGCACCACCAGTACACCGGATAGCGGTACCCCATGTCCTCGGTGCCGCGCAGGTCCTGCGGGACGGCGTCGGCCAGACGGCGCAGCACCTCGTCGGACACGCCGAAGGCCACGGCGAGCACGAGCAGCTTGTTCCACAGGATGAGGTCGGACGGCGCCGCCTCATCGAGGTTGGTGAAGTCCTCGAGCCAGCGCTTGAGAGCATCGCAGCGGCCCTTCAACTCGATCGCCTCGAGGGGGTAGCACTTCGTGGTGCCCACGACCAGCGCGGCGGCGGCGCACATCGCCAGCGAGGCGATCAGAACCAGAACGTTCGCGAAATCAAGGAAGACGGCCAGGAAGACCGAGATGACGCCGAAGACGACCGCAGCGGCGAACATGCCGGCCGTGTACGCCGTGGGCACCGTGCTCGACAGGTTGCGCTCCTCCAGCGCCGCCATGACCGACGCCTTGAACTCCTCCAGCGGACCCTCGTCGTCCTCGTCGCCGACGGCGTCCGGCAACGAGTCGATGGGCACCGCGTCGCCGTCATGCGCCCGCTCGCCGAAGTACAGCGCAAGCGCATCCCGGTCGATCGGATCGGTCGCGCGGGCCCGATCCAGCAGCGTGAGCATGTAGACCTCGACCTCTTTCGTGCCGAACAGCCGGCGCTTCTCCTGCGTCTCGGGCCTGAGGGACACCACCCCGTCGTCGGTGAGCTTCATGAGCGTCGCGATGAAGGCGCAATCCTCCACCGAACCGCCCGACATGAATGCCGAGAGCACGGCAGGGTGGTCAGCCGAGGGAACGTCGCGGAAATAGGTCTCGCGGAACACAGGGTCGGGGTTGCGGTACTTCGCGAACTTGCCCCAGAGGGCTACCGCGAGCAGGACCGCCGGGACCGCCAGCTGCGCGACGGACGAGGCGAGCACCATGGTGCGCGCCTGCTCGCGACGGGCGTTCGCCTCGTCTGCCCACGCCTGCTCCTCGGACAGGATCGTATCGAGGCGCGCATCCGCCGAGGCAGCGAGGCTCGACACCCAAGAGGCCGGGAACGCGATGCGTGCCTCCGCGAACTCGCCCGGGTCGACCTCGGGGACATCGAAGGTCACTGTGGGGTCCGATGCATCGTCCGCGTTCAGGGACACCGCGCCGTCAAGCGGACCATGGGCCCACGCTCGGAAGCTCTCCCCCACCACGGGCGCGTCCGAAGAGGCGGCGGCTCCCTGGAACGAGACGGTGAGGCGCACGTCGCGGGACGTCTCCGCCCATTCCGGACCCACGAACTTCCAGTAGAGCTCGGCCGTGTCCGACCATGCCATCACGGCCCCGGCCATCACGTACTCCACCCCGATCGTGACGGTGTCGCCGTCGTAGCTGGGGGCGAATACCTTGATGCGGTCCCCGGAGTCAGTCGATTCGACCGTGTAGACGCCCTCATCGCCGCTGGAGGCGTAATCGACGGGACGGAACACCCGGGGCTCCTCGTCGTCGCGTGCGACGGAGACCCCCGCGACCGACAGGCTCGTCTGGCCCCCCTGCTGGTTCTCGCCAGCCGGTATTTCGAGGAAAACGCCGTTGACGTCGTCTTCGAACACGAAGGTGCGATGCTCCGTGACATGAATGCTGCCGTCCGGGCGCACCACCGTGGAGATCTCGACGTGCGGCATCTCGTAGCTGTCGGCGAACGCGCGAGCCGGAACCGATGCGAACAGCAGGGTCAGCATCAAGACGGCCGCGAGCATGGCGCCGCGGAGAGGCGCGCGACCCGTAGCCGTCGCATCGAAGGAGGTTGTTTGAACCGTATGCATACCGCGCCTTTCGAACGGATTCAGATGTGCACATTGTACCTGCAGCGCGGCGCGCTCCAGCCGAATCCGGCGGACGGCTCGGCATCTATCCGATTGTCCCCCGAGACGCCCCGCCGCCCCAGGTGCCCCAGCTGACGCGTGCAGCGGCGAGTCGATGCGCGTTTTTGAAAAGCCCATGGTTGGCCTTCCTCCATTTTTGCGCAACCCCCTGAATGCGAACGGGGGCGCACGTAGCACGTATACTGTAGCTGCAGCCCAGCAGGGGGCCACGTTTTACGGGAGGAACGCATATGGCTATCAACCAGCAAGTCGCCGAGGTTCTCGAGGAACAGATCAACAAGGAGTTCTACTCCGCATACCTCTACCTCACGTTCGCCGACTACTACGAGGAGCGCGGCCTCAAGGGCTTCGCCAACTGGTATGAGATCCAGGCCAAAGAGGAGATGGACCACGGCATGGCCATCCGCCGCTACCTGCTCGACAACGATTACAAGCCCACCATGAAGACCATCGACCAGCCGCACGTCGAGTTCTCAAACGACCTCGAGCCGCTCGAAGCGGGGCTGGCGCACGAGGAGTACGTGACAAGCCTGATCCACCACTGCTACGAGGTCGCTCACAGCGTTCACGATATCCGCGCCATGCAGATGCTTGACTACTTCGTCAAAGAGCAGGGCGAGGAGGAGGCGAACGCCCGCGACATGATCTCCAACATGAATCTGTTCGGGTGCGACCCCAAGGGTCTGTACGACCTCGACCGCGAATACCGCGGCCGCGTGTACACGCAGATGACCGCGCTGCCGCTCTAAGCACGCCCTAAAGAGCACCTGAAGCCGCTCGCGTTTGCGCCCCGCCTCGGCATCCCCCGAATGCCGAGGCGGGGCGCTTTCATGCGCCGGAGCGCGCATCCCCAGGCTTTCCGCGACTTCCAGCGAAGCAGAACCGAGCCCCGCAATCGAGTTAAAGGGTGTTTGTATTTTACATTTTTTACTTAACCCCCTGCTTTTTTGGACAAATCTGCCAGATAATGACGATTACAGAGGGTCTTTATTTTATGGTGCGTTGTC
>DBFEBE010000104.1:0-17870 GCA_048318985.1 Collinsella sp. | reverse complement strand
CGCCGCGTACTCCATGGACCCGGCGGGCATAGCCGAGCTCGCCGGGTCCATACGCGCCGACGGCCTCACCGACCTGCCGCTCGTGCGCAAGGTCGGCGACGGCTCGTGGCAGATGGTCTCCGGGCACCGCCGCAAGGCAGCCTACGCTCTGCTCGCGAAGGACGACCCCGCCTACGAGAGGATGCCCTGCCGCGTGATAGAGGGCATCGACGACGAGCGGGCGTTGACGCTGCTCCACGCCGCGAACTACTTCACCCGCGCGCTCACCGTGACCGAGCGCGCCGCCGCGACCGAGGCGCTCAGGGGCGACGCCGTGCGCCTGCGCTCCGAGGACCCGTCGCTTTCCGGCATGCGCGTCGACGACGTGAAGGCCGCCATCATCGAGCGGCAGACGGGGCGCAAGGTCTCCGGCAAGACCATCGCGCGCGAGGAGAGGCTGGCCCGCCGGATCGCCGAGGACCTCTCGCCCGAGTGGGCCGCCGAGGCCGACCGCGGCAACCTCAGCGCCGAGGCGGTGCGCTCGCTCGCGGGCATGCCGAAGGAGCGCCAGGCGGAGATGCACGCCGCCATGGAGCCCTGGCGGCGCACCAAGCGGGAGCTCTCCGACTACGTGAGGAGCGAGGGGAAGGCCCAGGCCGGCCCCGACGGGCGCATCGCCAAGGCCGCGAGGCTCGTCGCCGACTTCCTCGAGAGCCCGCCCGAGAGCCCGAGCGCGGCCGACCTCTCGCTGCTGCGCGAGATGGCTCTCATGACGGCGCCCTACGCGGATGCGGGCACCGATGCCCGAAAGCGCCGTATGAGGGCCTCACACTCGAAATCCAGCAAGTAGCCTATGGCGTCCGACATCGCGTCGGGCGTCCATAGCACTTGGGGACCGGGCGGCCTCGGACCCATCATGCCGCGGGCCGTTTAAGAGCCCGCTTTCGCGAGGCCCGGTCCCAGAGGCGACGCCCGAGCCGGGCCGCCGCCTGCGGGGGATCCCCCGCGCCCCTAGAGAGACGCGCCCGCCGCACGGCGGGCCCGAGGAAAGGAATCCGCCATGGAAGAGGAAGCCGGCGCCGCCAAAGGCAAGGAGCGCCGCGTCACGTTCCGCATGGAGGGAGGCGACTACGACGCGCTCTGCGAGCGGTGCAAGCGCGCCGGCCTCAGCAAGTCGGAGTACCTGCGCTACCTCGTTCGCATACCGCTGTCGACGGAGGCCAACGCGGGAGACGAGCACCGCATACTCGTGGACCGCAGAGCCCTGTGGGCGATGTCGCGCGAGCTCACGAAGTGGGGCTACCACTACAACCAGGCGGTGCACGCGATGAACCTCATCAACTTCCACGCGCGCCACGGGCACGTCGACCGCGACCTCGTCGCGGATAGCATCCCGACGATCGAGCGGGAGCTCGCCGACGTGAACGCCGCGGCCCGAGAGATGGCGGCCGAGCTCGGTCGCATCGGCGCCGACTCGCTCGTGGAGGGCTCGCCATGCCGATCCTGAAGCCGATAAGCGGCCACGGCTCGACCGGAGGCATCCGCCGCTACCTCGAGAAGGGAGGCCGCGCCCTGGCGCGCGACCTGTTCAACCTGAGCTACGACGAGCGTGACGCCGGCGCGCTGGGGGAAGACGCCAAGGAGGCCTGCGCCTGGGACGCCGAGATGGACGCCACGCGCGCCGCGTTCGGCACGGACGCACCCTGGAGGGGCAAGCCCGCGCGCACGTTCAAGCACTTCGTGCTCTCGCCGGACCCCGGCGACGACATCGACCTGGCTGCGCTGCGCGAGCTCGCGTGCTCGTGGGCGCTCAAGCACTTCGGCGACCACGAGATCGCCATCGTCTACCACGACGACAACGCCCGCGGCATACCGCACGCGCACATCGTCGTGAACAACGCCAACCTCCGCACCGGCTACCGCATGCAGACCCAGCACCCCGAGGACCTCAACCGGGACCTGCAGGACATGGCCCGCGAGCGCGGGCTGTCGGGTCTCTCCAACGACCGAGCTCCCGAATCGCCGTCGAAGGCGCGCGGGCATGCCGGCGCGGGCGGGCCCAGGAGCCGCAGGAGCGTCTACCTGGGCCGGGCCGAGAAGGAGATCATGCGCTCTGGCGGCTACTCGTGGGTCGGCGACATCCGCGCCCGCGTCGCGCTCGCCAAGACCACGGCGCGCGACGAGGCGGAGTTCCTCGGCGTCCTCGACGCCCTGGGCGTGCACGTCGCCGACAACTCGGCCAAGGCGCGGCGGGACGACTGGGTGTTCAGCCTGGCCGAGGAGCCGTCCAAGAAGGTCAGCGGCGAGCGCCTGGGGTTCGTCTACGGCAAGGAGATGCTCCGCCGGCGCTTCGAGCGCGAAGGCGCCTACCGTCCCACGGACGCGAGCGCCGCGCGCATCCGCGAGGCCGCCGAGCGGGCCCTCGAGCTCAACGACCTCTCGGAGCTGAGCAGGCTCTCCTCGGCGCTCGAGACCTGCGCGAAGTTCGACGTCGAGTCCATCGAGGAGTTCGGTCTCAGGATGGCGACGCTCGAGCGTCGCGGCCAGGCGGGCGGCGAGGGCTACCGTCGACTCGAGGCGGCGCGCGACTACATGGCGATGAACGGGCTCATGCCGCTCAAAACCCGCTACGGGGACGATCGCGGGCGCGGCGCGGCCGAAGGAAGCTCGCGCGACGGGCGCCGCGAGGACGAGCAACAGCGCATCCTCGCCGCCGAACGCCAGCGGGCCCGGCAGGAGCATCGCAGGGAGAGGGGCCGGAGATGATGGTGAGGATAGAGTACGAGGGCGGCAGGACGACGCTGTTCGACACGCTCTCGTTCACGGAGGGCTCGCCGTTCTCCGGCGCGAACATGCTCACGGAGTTCGAGCTCGAGATGCGCGAGGAGCCCGAGAAGGGGCTCTGGCTCACGGCGAACTGGCACCAGGTGCGCGACGACTGGCGCGCCGAGGCGCCCGCGGACGGCATCCCGGCCGCGCGGAGGTCCCGCGGGTGGCGCTTCATGCTGGCCTCGGAGGCAGAGCTCGGGCACGCCCGCCGCGTCCTGCTCGACGGCGACGAGGCGTTCGCCCGGGTGCGAGGGTACCTGTGCGACGCGGCTGCAATTTCCGCTTGCTACCGCGAGCACGTGGGCCCTTCCTCAAAATCGCTGAAGTCGCAGATAAGGGAGCTGCAGCGCGCGCTGGGGAGGGCGGAGGTCCCGGGCGTGCCGGACGAGCTGGCGAGGCTGCTCGCGGAGGAGAAGGAAGAGGGCGCCGACGAGGGCGCCCGCAAGGTCAAGGAAGATTGGGGTGACGTCGATGAAGAGGCTTGGTAGGTTCCTCATGGCGGCGCTTAAGGTCACGCTGGGCTTTTTCGTCTGGCTGTTCCGCGCCGTGTTCAAGTGGGTGATGTGAGAAGAGGCGGGCAATTGTCCGCCTCTTTCCGTTGTGCGATTTCGATTTCCCACGGCTAGTCCCGGTCGTCGTCGCCGGCTGCGCAGCAGGCGTAGGCCGTGAGCGTGAGGAGCCCCATGAGGAGCCCTATTCCGAAGGGCGCGAATCCCATCCTTCCACCTCCTTCGCGTAGACGACGGTGCGCGAGTTGCTCGTCTGGTAGCTGCACGTCACGAAGGCCCAGGCCTGCGCGACGTCCGAAGGCTCTTCCAGGACGACCTCGCAGCGGGACAATTTGTCCCCGAGGTAGGCGTCGAGAGCCGCCGCGTCGGCGAAGTCGGTCCGCTTGCCCTCCGAGCTCGCGTCGACCACGTCGGCCGCGAAGACCTCGAGCTCGATCGCCTTCTCGCGGGTGTAGACCCGGATGGTGCGGTGCCCCTCGGCGAAACCGCGCGACGAGTACTGCGCGAGCGGCGCGAACATGGTGCCGTCGGACATGTGGTGCCCGTACACGATGACGAGCGGGCTTTCGGCTCCCTGCGCGCAGCCTGCGTCGATGTAGGGAGCGCCCCATGCGGAGCGCTCGCCGCTGGCGTCGTGCGTGAGGTAGAAGTCGGGCGATTCGGGCCGGCCCTGGACGATCGGGTAGTCGACGGTCGTGCCCGGCACGCGCACCCATGCGACGACGGAGGCGGGAAGGGCGTCCCAGTCGATTCCGCTTCCCGTCTCTTGAGCCTCCATCGCCGCGTCCTTTTCCGCAGCGGGCACCTCGTGCACCACGTACGGGTTCCTCTCGGGCTGCGGCAGGGCGGCGAGCGCCGCCAGCGCCAGCAACGCCACGGCGACGGCGAGCGCCGTGGCGGCTTTCCCTTTGTCCATGTCCTCCCCCGTTCGCAGGGGAGGCCCCGGGCGGGCGCCCAGGGCCTCCGGTTCGGTATCGATGCGCTGCCGCTACTCTTCCGGCTTTTCGGCCGCCTCGTCCTTGCGCGCGGCCGCCTTGCGCTTGCGGTACGCGAGCGCTCCGCCCGCGCCAGCCGCAGCTGCCAGAGCGATGCCCGCGGCCACGGCGTAGCCGGTGCCGTCGGGGGCGTCGGCCCCGGTCTTGGCGTAGGGCTCCTCGGGGACCTCGGGCGTGTCGGGGTTGTCCACGACGACGCTCTGCTCGGCGGAGTCGATGTCCTCGTGGGCCGCAACGACGTTGCCGGCGGAGTCCAGGACCTTCTCGAAGACGACGAGCTCGTCTCCCTCGGCCAGGCCCTCGGTGTCGAACTCGAAGGTCACCTCGACGGTGCCGGAGGGCGCCTCGGGCTCGAAGGGCGTGCGCGCGGTCACCTCGTTGCCGTCCTTGTCGAGGAACGGCTCTCCGGTGCCCTTGTCCATGAGGGTGCCCACGGCGAGGTAGGTCTCGCCGGGGACGAGGCCCTTGTAGGCCACCGTGTCGACGACCTTGGCCTTGCCGGCCTCGATGACCTGGTCGCCGTCGGCGGCGTCCGCCGCCTGCGTGCCCACCTCGACGGCGACGTGGACGGTCTGGCCCTCGTCGGAGAGGTCCGCGTGCGACGCCACCTCGGCGCCGTCCTTGCGAAGGCTCTCGAACACGACCAGGTCGCGGCCGCCGAGCAGGCTCGCGTCGAAGGAGATCTCGACGTCCCGGCTGCCCGTCGAGAGCGCGGGGGCGAACTCGGCCTTGGCCTCCACGGGCATGCCCGAGGCGTCGGCCACGGGCTCGCCGGTCGCCTTGTCGACGAGGGTTGCCGAGAGCTCGTACTCCTCGCCGGCCTTCAGCCCCTCGTAGGCCACCGCGTCGACGACCTTGGCCTCGGCGTCGGCCGAGACGTCCTTGTCGCCGTCCGCCCCGTCCTTTGCCGTGGTGGAGATGCGCGGGCCCTCCTGGTCGTCAAGGCCCATCCACACGGCCTTCGCGACCGTCGAGTCGCGATCGATCCAGAAGCTCCTCGTGATGAGCTCGAGGCCCTCGTTGGCCTCGCAGCGCAGCTCGGTCATGGTGTAGGCGCCGTACGGCAGCGCCGCCAGCGAGTCGTCCACCGGCGCCGAGGAGCCGTCCTCGCCGAGCGAGAACCAGATGCCGGCCTCGGGGTCCATGTCGGCGGCACCGATCGGGCCCTCATGGCCGAGCAGGGCGTCGTTGGCGTTGGTGTCCCTCGAGTGCCTGTTCCAGCTGCTCGCGGTCGACGCGTCGCCGTTGCGGTCCGTCACCAGCACGTGCGTCTCGCCGGTGGCCTCGTTCTCGATGGCGAACGGGACCATGAGGCCGGCGTTGTCGGGCTCGCTCTTCTTGGAGACCTCGAGGTCGTTGCGCACCACCTGGTCGCGGAACTCGAGCGCGGCGCCGTCCGCGGAGGCGCTCACGATCTCGCCGACGGCGCGGACCTCGAAGGTGCGGGGCTCGCCGTCGGTCAGCAGGTAGCTCCCGTTCGTCGCCGTCTCCCGCACGTCGTAGGTCCCGTACGGCAGGGCATCGGTCGCGGTCTGGGCGGTGTAGGCGCCGGCCTCGTCGTTCCATGCGGTGGTCAGCGTGGTCACGGCTTCGCCCGGCTCGCGCCACTCGTCGTCAACGAGGACCTTGTGCGCCGAGCGGTTCGTGACGGTGAACTCGATCCCGTCGAGGCCGGGGTGCTCGCCAGGCGCCTCCTTGTGGCCGTTGCCCGCGAGCGCCTCGGACGCCTGCAGCTCCTTGTCGGACTTGGTCACCTGCACGCCGCCGCGGAAGACCTCGTCGGTCACGGGGTCGCCCGTGAGGTCGGCCACCTCGCCGGCCTTCACGGTGAACGCGACGGGGGCGTCGCTTGCGCCGTAGCCCTCGGGCGCGCCGGACTCGACGATGCGGTAGCTGCCCGCGGGAAGCGCGCCGGCGCCGGTGGCGGCGACGTGCGACCCGTCCTCGGGCGCGGTCTTGATTGTGGCGCAGACCTCGCCGTCGGCGTAGTACTTGTCTCCGACCAGCACGTAGCGGCCGCTCTCGTTCACGACGGAGAAGCTCGCGCCGTCGAGGGAGGCGTCGCCCTGGGGCTCGGCGCCCGCCTCGGAGTCCGTTTTGGCGACCTTGACTCCGCCCGTGGACCAGCTGAAGCTCACGAGCGTCTGGGAGCCGCCGCCGGTCCTGACGCAGAACGCCTCGAACCCGGCGGATACCTTGCCGGCGCCCGCCTTCATCCGGGAGTAGATCCCGCCTATCAGCTCGGATTTCGCCCAGGAGGCGAACTCGGCGCTCGTGCCGTGCGTGGCGGCCGACTCGGACCCCGAGTAGGCGTAGGCGATGAGCACATGGCTCGCCGCGGCGTACTTGGCGTCGTCCCAGCCGCCGCCGTCGTACCAGCTGCCCGGGAACATCGACGCGTCGAAGCCGGGAGAGCCGAACGAGTACCAGATCGCCGCCGTCACGTCGCCGCTCGGCACGGGGCTCGTCGAGTAGGAGCCCGGCGCGGGCGTCGGGGACGAGGGCTCGGCGCAGTAGGCGATGTTCCCGTCGGCGCTCATCCACGTGGTGGCGAAGCCGCCGTATGGGATCTTGCCGCCTATGGATACGTCGACCGTGCTCGGCGCGGCGTAGGCGGGCGAGGCCGCCACGGAGGCGAGCAGCGCCCCCGCCGCCAGGATGAGCGCCATGGCGCATCGGAGGAGCCTTTCCTGCAGGGTGCAGTCTTTCGCTGCGTTCATCTTTCCGCCTCCCTATCTCTCGACGCTTCGCTGTGCGCGGGGCGCCTCGTGCTCGGCGGCGCGGCTCGCCTGGCGGGCGTGCTCGGCGCGCTCCGCGAGGTAGCGCGAGCGCCCTGCGTCAACGGCCTCCTTGAGCTGCGCCGGCATGACCTTCACGGTGTCCTTGACCGCGCGGCCGCCCTCGTCGAGCTCGGGCTGGCCGTCCGGGCCCATCACCGTCTTCCTCAGCCAGACCTCGCGGTTCGCGAGCAGCGGTATGTCCCGGAAGTCGGCCCCCTTGAAGCGGCTCTCGTTCACGAACATGGGGCTGAACTCGTAGCCTCCAACGTCCACGCCGTCGACGACGGTGCCCTTGGGAAGGGTCGCCGAGTTGAAGGTCCTGGCCTCGCCGGTCGCGCGGTCGGTGTACTCGATTCCCTCGCGCACGAAGCTCTTGTGCAGCGAGAGGTACACGTTCTTCCTCTCTTCCATGTCTTTCCTCCTTTTCGTCGTTCGTCTGTGCTTGTCTTCTTCCGCCGGGACGCGTGCCCCGGCGCGGCGCCCCTATCTCATGGCGACCGCCCCCTTCCTCGCTTTTCCGCTAGAAGCCGCTCACGATGTCGCGCGCCCAGGAGCCGCTTTTCACGAGGGCCAGGATGAGCAGCACGCACATGGCCAGGTACTGCAGCGCGTAGGTGAGCCCGTTTGCGACCGCGTCGGCCGGGGTGCCCGTCCCGGGGTTCGCCCCGGTGAGCCCGCCGAGCACGAGCGGGAACGATATGAGCAGCACGAGGATGATGACGCCGGCGATGCAGACTGCCCCGAAGCTCTTCAGGTAGCCGACGCCTATCTGGCGCGTGGCGTCCATGCCGAGGAACGCCAGCGGGATCGGGGCGAACGCGGCCATGATGTAGAGCTGGAGCGCGCGGGCCCAGCAGACCACGAGGGCGACGACGTAGGCTGCCAGCACCACGACCCAGCTGATGAGGCTCACGACGAGCATGGCGATGAGCGACGGGATGTCGTCGTCGGTGGTGACGACTGACACCTCGGGCAGGTCGAGCGCGCCTCCGGCGCCGAAGAGCGCCTCGACTCGGTCGATGGCGAGCCCGCAGACCTCGTAGATCGACGCCATCAGGTCGAAGCTGTTCTGTATGAGGAACAGGAACACGGCGAAGAACACGAGGAGGAAAACGACCTCCTTGACGCCGGGAAGGCTCTGGCTGCCGTCCATGCGCTGGGAGATCTCGATGAGCTTCAGGGTGAAGACCAGGCCGAGCACCCCGCACCCGATCGGCAGGATGGCAACCTGCCACACGCCGCGGGCGACGTCGTGCATGGTCAGGTCGCTCGAGC
Organism: Collinsella sp.; assembly: GCA_048318985.1. GTDB lineage: Bacteria > Actinomycetota > Coriobacteriia > Coriobacteriales > Coriobacteriaceae > Collinsella. The sequence continues at coordinate 9,503 of DBFEBE010000104.1, read as the reverse complement.
TCGTGAGCATGTGCGCGAAGTCGGCCGAGAGGATCCCGTTCGCGCCGATCGACCCGAGCACGCCCGTTTGCGCCTTGAACATCCAGTTGCAGCAGTCGCGCAGGAGGCCGCACAGCCAATCGTTGACGTCCCCGGCTATGTCGGCGTATGCCGGCTGCGCGGGGACGAGCAGGAGCGCGCAGAGGGCGAATGCCGTCGCGGCGGAGACGGCGAAGACCCTTCGGCGTCGCGATTCAAGCGCCCGCACGGCTACATCGCCTCCAGCGAGCCGCCGCGCGAGACCACGGTGACCACCGTCGAGGCGGGGTCGTCGAGCGTGAAGGTCGTCGACGCGACGTTCCCGGCGTAGTCGAGCCACACCTCCTTGTCCCAGGTGGCTCCCGTCGCCTGCGGGGACACCTCCGCCGCCTTCCCGGCGACGGCCTCCTCGATGGCGGCGGCATCCGCGCCCAGCGCCTCGGAGAGGCGGTCGTCGGTGCCGGTCACGGAGAACGCTCCGTCTTGCGCCTTCTGGGGCGCGTAGGCCTGCGTCAGGAGGTCGCAGGCCAGGGTGCGGGCGTCCCCGTCGCCCGAGACCTGGATGAGCGACAGGCCTCCCGCCTTGTCGCCGGTTCCCTTGACGTCGATGGGCACGCTGAGCACGCCTCCGGCCTCGGAGGGCTCCTCGGCCGAGAAGAACCAGGCGCGCTCGGTGCCGCCCGCGCTCTCCACCATGGCGCCCTCGACGATCCGCAGCGTGGCGGTCGGGTCGTCGGCGCCCGTCCATGCGGTGTTCCAGAGCGCCTCGGCGCCCGAGGCGGCCTTCCCGGTTGCCGCGTCGGCGCCTGCAGCCGCAGGCTGCTCTTGCCCCTGGGGGCTTTCCTGTGCGCCTTCTTGCGGGGCGATGGCGCAGCGCGCCGCGCCCGCGCCGAGCGCCACGACGAGCGCGCCTGCCGCGACGGCGGCCATGACCCTTGTCTTTCCCTGCATTGGTTTCTCCTATCTCGCGGTGAGCGCGCAGCTGAAGCTGCCGATGCCGCTCGCAATGCGGCACACGTCGCCCGCCCGCGGCTCGTGTATGTACCTGTCGTCGCCGATGTAGATGGCCACGTGCCCCGAGCGGTAGAGGATGTCGCCGGGCTTCGCCTCGGAGAGCGGTATGCACCTGAGCTCCTCGTACTGGGACCCCGTGTAGTGGCTTATGCGGATGCCCGCCTGCGCGTAGCAGTACTGCGTGAGCCCGCTGCAGTCGAGCGCCTTGCCGGGGGTCGAGCCTCCCCAGACGTAGGGCACGCCGAGCTGGCTGTACGCCGCCTCGACGATCGCGTTCCCTTTCCCGGCCGGGTCCTTCAGGTCCTCGACCGTCATGGAGTCGAGCCGGTAGAGGCCCCATTGCGCCATGATCGACTTCAGGGACTCGACGTAGGACGAGTCGGTCGCCCAGCCGCCGTCCTTGAGCCCCTCGGCCATCCTGTCCGAGTCGTGCCTCTCGATCGCCTCGCGGATGAGGGCGTTGCCCGAGTAGCGCTCCGCCTGCAGGAAGACCCTGCTGCGGAAGCGGACGCACTCGGCGTCGCCGGTGAAGCGGATGAAGCTCGCTGTGATCCGGGTGTGCTCGCCGGGCACGTACTCCTCGCTGGTGGCCCAGTTCGCCTTGCCGGCCACCTCGGGGCAGCCCGCGTAGCCCGACCACCACTTCATGCCGAAGAGGTTGTGGTCGCGCTCTGCGAGCCGGCTCATGCGGTCCCCCTGGCCGGACTCCTGGATGATCTGCGCGATGGTGCAGCCCGCCGGGTGCCCGTACTCCTCCTGGCACTCGAGCGCCGCCTCGACCATCTCGTAGGTGATGTAGGGCGGCAGCCCCTCGAGGCCCTGCTTGGAGGCCGCGTCGTCCCAGAAGCCGAACAGCGCGCTCAGCAGCTGCGCGACGGCGAGCGCGCAGGCGGCGAAGGCCACGATGCCGGCCACCGCCCCGAGCAGGGCGGGCGCTGCGCCCGAGACCGCGCCCGCGATCGCGGAGGCGGCGCCCTTCGACCCCGCGGCGCGGGCCGCCTCGCCCGACGCCTGCGCGGCCGCCTGGGCCGCCTGGTGCTTGGCCGGGGCGGTCGCGCCGGCTGCCTCGGGGCCGCGCGCGCCTCCCTTCGGGGCGCCGAGGGCGGTCGCCGCCTTGCGGCTGCCTTGGGCTGCTTTCTTCGCCTTCCTCTGCCGCAGCCTTCCCGCGGCCCTCTTGGCAGCGCGCCCCGCGTCGTACATGCCCGAGGCGCCCTCGAGCTCCTCCGAGTCGTCGAGCTGGGAGACGGCCTCCCGGGCGATCGCCAGCTTCGCCGCATCGACGCGCGAGCGCATCGCGGCCGCCGCGCGCCGGTCGCCGGCCGGTTGGGACAATTTGTCCCCGAGCCCGCCTTCCGGCGCGTCGGGCCTGGAGGGGCGCCCCTTCGCCGTTGCGGCGGGGCCTCCCGCCTCGTCGAGCGGGCCGGCACCCTCCGAGACGTTTCCCAGGGCGTCGCGCTCGGTCTCCGCGACGTCGCCCGCGGTGAGCACGTCGCGGCGCCGCGCCCCGACCACCTCGAGCATCCCGCCGCCCTCGCTCGGGCCGGCCATTCCTATTCCTCCGCCTCTCGGGCCGCCCGGCGCATCTCGCGCTCGGCGACCTCTGCGGGCTTGGTGTTCCACAGGTCGTAGAGCGAGCCTTTCGGGAAGTCGTCGGTGATGGGCACGCGGATCCCCGCGCTGATGAGCAGCCCCTCGCCGGGCTTGACGGCGTCGCCGATGTAGCCGCGCTCCGCGGCGGAGAGCTGGAGCATCTCCGCCCATGCGTCGAGGTCGGCGGTGGACTGCTTGTGCAGCAGGAAGAACTCGGAGTTGAGCACCATGTCGCGGGCCTCGGCGTTGGCCAGCATGTGGCTCGTGTTCTGGCTGATGCCGGTGCAGATGAGGCCGAACTTGCGCCCCTCGCGCCACAGGCGGGCGAAGTACTCGACCACCGTCGGGTGCGCGAAGAGGCTCTGCACCTCGTCGATGTAGAGCCAGGTGTAGTTGGGGCGCGGCGGCGTGACCATCACGCGGTTGCGCACCATCTCGAGCGCCGTGATCATGCCGAACACGCGCATGTTCTGGCCGAGGCCGTGCATGTCGATGTTGGTGATGCGGCTGTCGAGCGCCACGTTGCTCTGGCCGTTGAAGAAGGAGAACGCGCCCTTCACGTAGCGCTCGTAGCGCAGCGCGATGTCGGCGGCCTCGGGCTCGGGCTGAGCGAGCAGCGCCGCGTGGAAGTCGCCGAGCGTGGGCAGGCGGCCGTCCTTCGCGCACTCCCGGTACGCCTCGCCGACGCAGCGGGCGATGATCGAGCGGTCGCGCTCCGGCAGGCCCTCGCGGCCCTCGGCCATGAGCGCGCTCGAGAGCGCGAGCACCGCGTCGGTCTTGTACGCGAGCTTGGCGGCGTCGGCGCGGTCCGCGACGTCGGCGGTGTCGAGGGGGTTGAGCACCGCCGAGCATCCCGGGGCGAGCTCGACGTTCGCGCCGCCGAGCGCGCCGACGAGGTTGCCGTACTCGCCGGCCGGGTCGAAGATCACGACCTCGTCCTCGGGGTGCGCGAGCACGGTGTTGGTTATCTCGCGCTTCACCGAGAAGCTCTTGCCCGAGCCGGGCTTGCCGCACACGAAGCCCATGGGGCTCGCCAGGCGCTTGCGGTCGCACAGCACCAGGTTCCCGCTCTCCTTGGACTGCCCGTAGTAGCCTCCACCCGCCTCGTCGAGGCTCTGGCTGGCGAAGGGCATCTGCATCGCCACCTGCCCCGTGGTGAGGTAGCGGCTCACGGTGACGTGGTTGTCCCCGAGCGGGAGCACCGAGTTGAGAGCCTGGCGCTGGCGGAAGTGGAGCGGCTCGAGGCCGATCGTGCAGCCCTGCGCGACGCTCGTCACCTGCTGGACGCGGCGGTCGAGCTCCTCGAGGCTGTCGGCCCAGGTGTAGACGAGGCCCGTGTAGACGAACAGGCGCTCGGACTTGTTGCGCAGGAAGTCGAGCAGCTCCTCGGCCTCCTCCTTCGAGAAGCGCAGCTCGGGCGGCAGGATCTGGTAGTCGTAGCCCTTCTTCACGGCGCTCATCTGCTCGTCGATGATCTCCTTGTCCATCCAGTCGATCTGGCGCTTCACGAGCGCGAGCGCCTCGCTCTGCGCGATGGGCTGCACGTGCAGCGTCACGTTGAGCGGCAGCGGCAGGTCGATGATGGAGGCGAGGTAGGTCTCCTCGATGACCGACCCGAAGCTGCGCACCGCGAGCACCGCGCCGTAGCGCCCGTCGCTGCGGAAGCAGTCCGACCTGCCCTCGGGCTTGAAGTCGAGCGTGGAGGGCATGACGAAGTCCTTCGTGCGCGCGCCCGACGTCGGGGACAATTTGTCCCAGGAGAACTCGAAGCGCGACCCCGGGCGCAGCTGCCCCTGAAGGAGCTCGAGCCTCTCGGCGCCGTCGAGGGCGCGCGACGAGCAGCGTATGCGCGCGAGCGTCTGTTCCACGTCGCCCCGGATGCGCGCGAGCTTGGGCACCGCGGCGTCGACGTCGTCGGCGCCCACGGCGTAGGTCAGGTAGCGGTGGCGCACGAGGTTCGAGACGCCCTCGCGCATCTTGTCGTTGAGGATCCGGTTGTACTCTTCGGCGAGCCCGGAGGTGGCGCGCTCGCCGGGCTCGAAGAAGACCTTGCGGCCGACCTCGTCGGCGGGGATGGGCGCGTTCACTACCTGGAGCTGCACGTGGGAGTCTGCCGGGAAGTAGTTGAACAGCGAGCTCATCACGGTGAAGGCCGTCTCGCGCGCCTCCTTGCGCGCGGACTGGTAGCTGATGTCGGAGAACTCGACCGTCTGGCTGAACACCCCGGGCATCACCTGGGCGATTCCGTCCCTGTACATGGCGTCGTAGCCGACGTAGGCGGCCATCTCGCGCGAGCGGTCGCGCTCCCGGCGGCGCCTCTGCCGCTCGGCCTCCGCGCCCTTCGAGGCGTCCTTGCGCCCGCCCGTGCCGCCGAGGAGCAGCCCGAGGGTGCTCGGGCGCTTCGGCCTATTCTCCTTGTTGGTTCTTGGTCGGCTCATAGAGCTCGGCTCCTTTCTTCCTGGCCCTGCGCCTCGCGCGCCGCCCCGGGCGGCCCGGGCGCGGCGAGCCCTCGGGGAGGCTCCCGGCGAGGCAGGGCCCGTACGCGAGCAGCTGCGGGGAGAGCTCGTGTGCCGCCAGGAGCGGCAGCAGCTCCTCGGCGCGCATGCCGAACGGCCGCCAGAACCCGGCGAGCCAGAACGGCATGCTGCAGAGCATGATCGGGAAGGCCGCGTCCGCGACGTCTGCGCGCAGGCCAAGGTGGACGAAGGCCGCCGCCCCGACCGCGCTGCCGAAGCCGAGCGACACGCATGCGAGCGTGCGCAGGCTCATCTTCCCGACGATCTTCTCCTCGTACTCTCCGATGTCCTTCTGCACCGGTATCCGGAGCGCCATCCGCGACGCCCCCTATGCCGGCAGCCAGGACGTGTCCAGCTGCCCGAAGTAGACCGACGCGGCGATGATGATCGCGCCGCCGGCGATGGTGGATATGGCGGTCGCGATCTGCGGGCCGCCCTGCTGCTCCCTGATGGCCAGGCCGAGCGAGACCGCTCCCCACACGACCAGGAAGCCGCCGAGGAAGGTCACGCAGCCCGACACGAGCTTGATGACGTTTGCGAGCATGCTGCTCTCCTTTGCATTCGGTTGACGATGTTCCTTGCTGCTCCTCCCCCCGCGGCGGGGGAGGCCCGCGCCCTCCGCGGCCCCGTCACGAGGCGCCGTCCTTCCGCCTGCGGTACTCTGCGAAGTCGAACGGGCCTTGGCGGGCGGCCTCCTCGAGCAGGCGCGAGCGCGGGTGGCGCTCGAGCCGGTACTTCCGGTCCATGAGCGGCATGCAGCCGTTCACGAGCACGAGCGCGTCCTCGCGCGGCATGCGCGCCACCTCGGCGGGCTGTATGAGGTCGCGCTCGGAGATGCCGCGGTTCACGGTCCGGGTCCAGCCGGCGCCCCGCGAGTCGCTCTGCGTCTCGCTCGCCACCGTCTGCTTGCCGGCCATCTTGCTGATCTCCTCGTTGGTCTCGTTCGCCTTGCCTCCCAGGTAGAGCAGCGTGTCGCAGGCGTTCACGATGGTCTCGGCGTTGTTGTCGCCGTAGGTCTCCTTCAGCTGCGAGAGCGACTGGGCGATCATCGAGACGGCGATGTTCCTGCTGCGGGTGACGGCGATTGTCCGCTCGAAGTCGGGTATGCGCCCGATGTTGGCGAACTCGTCGAAGACGAAGTGCACCGTCGTGGGCAGCGAGCCGCTGTGCGCCTCGAGCGCCTCGGCGCAGAGCGCGCTCACGGCCGTGTCCATGAGCAGGGCGAACAGGAAGTCGAAGGTCGAGTCGGTGTCGCTCATCGACGCGAAGAGCGCGACCTTGGCGCCCTCGTCGCCCATGTGGGCGAGGTCGAGCTCGTCTTTGGAGGTGAGGTCGCGCACGGCGCGGATGGAAAGCGGCTTCAGGCGGACGTTGCAACTCGAGAGCATCGACTTCATGGTGTCGCCGGCGGCCACGCGGAACTCGCGGTAGCTCGCGAGCGCGAAGTCGTCGGGGGGCGCGGGCTCGCGGACCTTGACCCACCCCCACGCGCCGTCCTCCTCGGCGAAGCCGCGCAGCGAGCCGCCCTCCGCCGAGGCGCCGCCGCGCCTCACGTAGCGCTCGCCGGTCTCCAGCTCGCGGAATACCATGTCGAGCGGGCTCATGTAGCCCGGGTCGTCGCGTGCGTCGGCGAGCGAGAGCAGCGTGAGCAGCCCGTCGAGGTTTCGGTCGGCGGGCTCGCAGTGCATGACGAGGTAGGCCGTGAGCGCGGTGTAGACCAGGCGCTCGGCCTTCTCCCAGTAGGGGTCGCCCTTGTGGTCGGCCTCGCCCTCGGTGTTGGCGACGATGCCGCGGGCGAAGCGGATGACGCCCGCCTCGTCGCGTATGTAGGCTATGGGGTTGAAGCGCATGGAGCGCGTGAAGTCGATGGTGTCGAACGCGCGGATCTCGTAGCCGAGCTCCGCCAGCGCGCCGCCCATCTCGCGGATGAGCGTGCCCTTCGGGTCGGTCACGAAGAAGCTGGCGTTGGCCTGCAGGAGGTTCGGCTTGACGTAGTAGCGCGTCTTGCCGGTGCCGGGTCCTCCAACCACGAGCACGTTGTCGTTGGTGTCGGTGGAGAGGTCGAACCTGCGGCTCACGAGGCGGATGCGCGCGTTGTCGGTGAGGATGATGTTGTTGTCGGGGTCCTTGGGGTCGCCGAAGGGTGCGATGTCCTTGCGCGTGGCCCACCTGGAGCTACCGTGCTCCTCGCCGTCGCGCCGGGCCCCCTTGGTCCCCAGTGAGCGGGCCCAGGCGAGGAGCGCGCCGCACGCGCAGGCGGTCCCGGCGCACAGGGGAAGCGCCTCCGCGGAGAAGACGCGCCCCGCGCGGAGCGCCGCGAGGATTGCCGCCATGGCGGCCTCCGGGTCGAGGATCGGGTTCGCGCCCGACGCCGCGATTGCCGCGGCCGCGAAGTCTCCCGCGGCGAACGTCGCCGCGGCCAGCGCGGCCGCCGCCTGCCACCTCATCTCTCGGGCCCCTCGATCTGGCGCGGGCCGCGGTCCCGGCTGATGCCCTGGCTGTGGGCCCTCGACGCCTCGCGCGCCCGCTCGGCGCGCTCCGCCAGCCGCTCGGGCGCCTGGCGCCTCTCGGCTATCTCGGAGAGCCGCTCCCTTGCGCGATCGGCGGCCTTGCCCGTCTCTTGCTCCAGCTGGCGGAAGGCCTCGTCGACCTCGGGGGCGTCCTCCACCTTGAAGAGCAGCCAGTCGCGGCCCTCGCCGGGGATGATGTGGTGCTCGACCGACGCGGCGCGCAGCTTGTCGGAGACGACCTCCTTGATCGTCGCGTACTCGGGAAGCCCAGAGAGCTCCTCGAGGCTGAGCTTCGCGTAGGTCGGCACGCCGTCGGCCGCGATGGCCTCGGCGCGCCCGCCGACGATGGTCCCGCGGATTCCCGCGAGGCGCTCGGAGAGCTCCCTCGCGCTGCGCGCCATTGCCTCGGCGCCGGCCTCCTGGCCGATTCTCAGCATCCAGTCGAGCAGCTTGCCGCCCGCCTCGTCCCCGTAGTCGCTCGCCATCCCGCGCCTCCCTTCCAGTCGAGATGAAAAGGGGCGCCTTCGCGCCCCGGTCGTCCCTATTCGGCCCCGACGGCCCTCTCGCGCGCCATTGGGGCGCGGGCTTCCTGCCCGGCGTGCGCGCGGCTCGCCTCGCGGGCGGACGCGGCGCGCTGCGTCAGCGGCTCGGGAGCCTTCTCGTGCAGATGGGCCCACTCGCCGCTGCGGCACTGCTCCGGCGTCGCCTCGCACATGTCGCGCATGGCGCGCTCGAACCGCTCGGGCTCCTGGGCGATGGCGCCGAAGCTCCAGCTCTCGAAGCCGGTCCACGCGTCGCCGTCGCGCTTGAGCGTCCACCACTCGTCGCCGCCGTTCACCTGCTGGATGAACGCGAGGTCGCGGTAGCAGAACCCCTGGCGTATGGCCCAGTTGCCCGAGCTCAGCGCCTCGCGGAGCCTGTCGACGCTGTCCGTGCGGGAGAACTCGTAGGGGTACTCCTCGAGGAACGGGTCGTCCTGCCAGTCGAAGCCGCCGACCTTGAGCCAGCCGTTCTCCTGGCACTTCTCCACGAGCCCGTCGTGCTCGCGGCCGGTTATCCTCTCGAAGCCGTCCATGGGCCCTCCGCCTTTCGTTTGTTGCTTGGCGGGCGGCGTCCTCGCGATGGGGGCACGGTGCGAGTCGGAGCAGACGTGCGTGCTGGCGCGCCGGCGCCGCCCAAGACGTGTATAGCGATTTCGATTGCGGCGGCGACCGGGGCCGCTCGCGACGGGTCGAGCTGGGTCGAGCCGTCCGTGCCTCCACGGGAAGCGCACAAGCTAGCCGCGCCGGCGCCTGTCCCTTCCGCCGAGGTAGACGGGCCTGCAGGTCTGGGAGATTCTGCTCGCGATCGCCTCTGCCGTTACGCGCTCGCCGCGCCTTGCGAGCCTGTCCGCCAGCGCGCTGGGCGCGTAGTTCGACGTGACGATGGTCGGGCGCATGTCCTCGTAGCGCGTGTCGAGCACGCTGAACACGGTGCCGACGGACCATTCCGTCGCGTCCTCCTTGCCGAGATCGTCGAGCACGAGGACGTCGCACTTGGCGTACCGCGCGACGGCGGCCTCGGTGCCGCCCTCGTCGAACGTGGCCTTCACGCGCTCGAGCATGCCCTTGGCCGTCGTGAAGGCGACGTCGTAGCCGGCCTCGGCGAACAGCCTGGCCATAGCGGAGGCGGCGTGCGTCTTGCCGGCGCCGACGCCCCCGTGTATGTAGAGCCCGGCGCCCCCGTTGCCCGCGAACGAGGCGATGTACTCGGCGAACTCGGGGCGGTCGGCCTCGGCGGCCCAGTAACGCCTGGGGATGCCCGCGCGCGAGAGCGCCTTCTCCCGGCGGGCGGCCTCCTCCTTGGCGGCGAGGGC
>DBFEBE010000103.1:0-7544 GCA_048318985.1 Collinsella sp. | reverse complement strand
GCCGCCGGCGCCGACGCCATCTACTGCGGCATGGGCTCGTTCAACGCGCGGCGCAAGGCCGACAACTTCACCGACGAATCGTTCGCCGAGGCCTGCCGCGCCGCGCACCTCGCCGGGGCGCGCGTCTACGTCACGGTGAACATCGTGATCAAGGACGAGGAGATGGACGAGGCCCTGCGCCTCGTCGACACGTGCTGGCGGCTCGGAGCCGACGCCTTCATCATCCAGGACTGGGGGCTGTTCGCCGAGATCAAGCGAACCATGCCCGAGGTCGAGACCCATATCTCCACGCAGGCGAACATTCACGATGCGCGCGGGGTCGCCTGGTGCCGCGATGCCGGGGCGGACCGCGTGACGCTTTCGCGCGAGCTCTCCGTCGCCGAGATCGGCGCCATTCACGATGCGGTGGACATCGATCTCGAGGTCTTCGCCCACGGCGCCATCTGCTTCTGCTATTCCGGCGTCTGCCTGCTCTCCAGCTTCGCGCGCGCCGGCCGCTCCGCCAACCGCGGCATGTGCGCGCAGCCCTGCCGCCTTCCCTACGAGCTCATCGACGAGCGGGGCCGCGTGCTCTCCCCCGCCGATCGCGAGCGGCCGCTCTGCCCGCGCGACACCGACACCTCGACGATGCTTACCGAGCTCCTCGCCGCCGGTGCCCACGCGCTGAAGCTCGAGGGCAGGATGAAGGCTCCCGACTACGTCCACTCCGTCGTCGACGTCTACCGCAGGCAGCTCGACGACGCGATAGCCGGACGCGAGGCGACGCCGTCCGATGCGGCCGCAAGGGCCCGACAGCTCAAGCGCAGCTTCAACCGGGACTTCACATCCGCATACCAGCACGGCACCTCGGGCGACGAGATGATGAGCTACGAGCGCTCCAACAACCGCGGCCAGCTCGTGGGCACCGTCCTTGGAAGCCGGCCCGCCGGCGGCGACACGCGCGGCCTGCGCCCCGATGACCGCCGCCTGCGCACGGCCGTCGCCACCATCCGTCTCGATGAACCCGTCGGCAAGGGCGATCTGCTCGAGCTTCGCCATGACGACGAATTCGATCGGTTCCTCACCGCGATCGCGGAAGCTGACGCCGAGGCGGGCTCCACGATCGAATGCCGCGTCCCGCGCGCGATGCCGCGTGGGAGCCGCGTCCGCATCATCCGCAGCCAAGCGGCCATCGACACCGCTGCCGCCGCGCTCAAGCGCGACATCGCGCGCAAGCGCGCGGTCGACGTGCGCGTCACGGCGCGCTTGGGCGGGCCATTCGAGGTGGTCCTCACGTGCTGCGACGACCCTTCGCTCGGCGCATCTGCGACGGGCTTCATCGTCGAGGCCGCGCGGACCCGGGCCGTATCGCCCGACGACCTCGTCGAGCACGTCGGGCGCATGGGGTCTTCCCCCTTCGAGGCCGCTTCGTTCGATATCCAGCTTGACGAGGGCTGCGGCATGTCGTTCTCCGCCGTCCACAAGGTGCGCGGCGCGGCGTGCGACGCGCTCGTCGATCGCATCCTCGCCCCGTACGCCGAGCGCCGCGGCAGCGCGCCGCGCGCCATCGCGTGCCCGCAGCCCCTGCCGCCCGCCCGCGCGGAGGCCCCTGTTTCCATCTGCGCCACCGTGCGCGACCTTGAAGCCGCCGTCATTGCCCGCGATGCGGGCGCGCAGCTCGTCTACATGCCCGTCGATGCCCTGCTCGAAGCCGGGTTCGATGTGGAGGCGGCGCGTGCTGAGGGCATCGTCCCCGTCCTCGACGAGGTGTGCCGCGCGGCCGATCTCGAGCGGCTCGACCCCTGGGTTCTCAACGGTTCGACCGTTGCCGTAGGGAACATCTCGGAACTCGCACGGGCAAGCCAGGTCGGGGCTCGTGCCGAGATTCGCCCCTGCATCCCCGTCCACAACCGCGCCTGCATGGAGATGCTTGAGCGGCGTGGCGCCGATGCGGTGTGGCTCTCGCCCGAGCTTTCCCTCGCCGAGATCGAGCGGCTTGCGCCCGGCGCGCCCGTGCCCGTCGGCATCGCCGTCTACGGGCGCCCGCGCGTCATGACGAGCGAGCACTGCATCCTGCAGGTCGCCGACGCCTGCATCCACGACTGCGCCCGCTGCGGCCTGCGCCGCCGCGACCTGCGCCTGCGCAACATCGACGGCAAGGAGTTCCCCGTCCGCACCGACATTCACGGCCGCTCCCACCTCTATGGAGCCGAAGCGACCGATATCACCCCTCAGATCCCCCAGCTCTTGAACGCCGGGGTCTCGCGCTTCATGGTCGACGGCACCCTGCTCGACGCAAGTGGCCTCAAGAAGGCCGTCACGCGCACGCGCGCCGCAGTCGAAGCCGCGCGGAACGGCAGCCGCCCGGCCCCTCGCGCATCCGGTACCACCACGGGCTGCCTGTTCGTCGGCGTCGAGTAAACCCTTCCCGGAGCGACGTTGCGGGGCGCGGCTCGGCTCCTACCACAGCGCGTCCCGCCACGCGCCCTTAGACGACGCGGACGTTGCGCCGCACGCGATAGGGTTCGGGCACGGTCCCCGCCGTGATCACCTCACAGGCATCGATCTCCGCGAAGACGACCGCTGCAACCATGTCGAACTTGCTCGCATCCGCCAATACGACGGTGCGCGCGCAGCGCGCCATCGATGCGCGCTTGACCGCCGCCTCCTCCATATCCGGCGTCGTGAGCCCCGCTGTGGAGGATATGCCGTTGGCGCCCCAGAACCCTAGGGCGAAGTTGTACCGCTCGACCGCCATCAGGGCCTCGGGCCCGACGACCGACTCCGTCTGCCGCTTGAGCTCGCCGCCCAGCAGCCGCACGCGCAGGCCGCGCGCGGCGATCCGCAGCGCATGACCAGCCGAATCCGTGACATAGGTTATCGACGGATCTTGCGGCAAGACGTCGATGAGTCGCCGCACCGTGGAGCCGGAATCAAGGTAGACATACGAATCCGCCTCGAGCATGGCCGCGGCGGCGCGTGCGATACGTCCCTTCTCATGCGCATGCAGGTCGCTCCGGTCCTCCAGGTCGAGATCGATCGCAACGTGCGCGCGCTCGAGGCTCATGGCTCCGCCGTGCACCTTGGCGACGCGGTGCGCACGCGAAAGGTTCGCTAGATCCCTTCGGATCGTCGAGGCCGTGACACCGAGCGCCGACGCCAGATCCGGCACGCTCATGGACCCCGCTTCGGCCACCATCGAGACGATGCGCTCCATCCTCTCCTCAGCCAGCACGTTCTACTCCTCTTCGGGGTAGACGACACCCCAATCCGCGCGGAGCCGCGTCATGGTCTCCATGACATCCGCGGCATACTCGATGAGACCGAGGCTCGACGAGCCGCCGGCTACCGCTTTCTCGAGATTGGCCGCTTCATAGCACAGTGCGTATGCCTCCTCACCCGCCTCGACGACTTCGCGGTGCCCATCGGAGGTCCAGACGATCTCTGCCCGATCGGCGCGCGGGTAGGCCATGACCTCGATATAGCAGTCGTCGAAGCACAGGTCGGCGCGCTTGGGCTGCTTGGCATGCATGCTGAGGGAGAAGACCCCGAGCTGCCCCTCGGCGTTTCGCGTCACGAAGCCGCTCTCCTCGTCGACGCCCGTGTGGAACACGTTGGCCAGGGACACCACCTCGGCTGGCTTGCTCTCCATGAACAGGCGCGCGACCGTCAGCGCGTACACGCCGATATCGAGCATGGCCCCACCGGCGAGGCTTCGGTTCCAAAAGCGGCTCGTCGTATCCTCGTAGCTGTGGAAACTCCCGAAATTGACCTGCGCCAGGCGGAGACGTCCGAACTCTCCCGCATCCGCGCGACGCCGGAGCTCCTGGTACAGGGGCATATGCAGCACCGTGGTGGCGTCCATGAGCACGACGCCGTGCTCGCGCGCCAACGTCCGGGCTTCTTCGAGCTCGGCGGAATTGAGCGTGATGGCCTTCTCGCACAGGACGTGCTTGCCGGCGGACAAAGCGGCGCGCAGATACTCGATATGCGTGTTATGCGGCGTGGTGATGTAGACGGCATCCACCTCGGGGTCGTCATACAGATCCTGGACGCTGCTGTAGACGCGCTGAATGCCGTGGGCCTCGGCGAAGGCGACCGCCTTCGCGTGCGTCCGGTTCGCGACCCCATGGATCGCACGCCCTGCGAGCGCGAAGGACTGGGCCATCTGGTTCGCGATAACACCGCAACCTATCACCGCCCATCTGAGCCGGGGCGCCGTGAAGATATCAGCGGGAAACGGTTTACCCTGGACGGCGGCAAATGCCGCACGGGCCGCCTCGGCCGCATCGCGGGGCTGTCCGCTTGCATGCATATCGGTCTTCATCTCTGTTCCGATCACTCTTGCGTGTTTATGCGCGTTAGTGCTCATTTTAACATATACGGGCAGATGATGCGCGCAAAGAGATTGAGGGTATGCATTGGCAACGACACGATCGACCCCTATGCAAAAGGCCCGGCTCCTGAATAGGAACCGGACCTTAGCTGATCTTGCGATCGAATGCGGGTCGACTTAGAACTCAGCGCCGCACTTCTTGCAGACGCGCAGCTTGTTCTTGCCGTCCTTCTTGTGGCCGACGCGGGTGGCCTGGCCGCACTTGGGGCAGACGAGCTGGACATTGGACACGTCGACCGGCATCTCGGTCGGGACGATGCCGCCCTGCTGGTTCTGCTGGTTGGGCTTGACGGCCTTCTTGGCGACGGCCACGCCCTCGACGACAACCTTGCCCTCAGCCGGAAGCGCGCGCAGGACGACGCCCTGCTTGCCGCGGTCCTTGCCGGAGAGCACCTTGACGTTATCGCCCTTCTTGATGGACATAGACATAACGGTCTCCCCTAACTACAGGGTCTCGGGTGCGAGCGAGACGATCTTCATGTACTTCTTGTCACGAAGCTCGCGAGCGACGGGCCCGAAGATACGGGTGCCGACGGGCGAACCATCGTTGTTGATGACGACGGCGGCGTTGTCATCGAAGCGGATGTAGGAGCCGTCCTTGCGGCGGATCTCCTTCACGGTGCGAACGACGACGCAGCGAACGACGTCCTTCTTCTTGACGTTGGCGCCCGGGGTGACCTCCTGGACGGCCGCCATGATGACGTCACCGACGCCAGCATAACGACGCTTGGAGCCACCGAGCACCTTGATGCAGCGAACCTTGCGCGCACCGGAGTTGTCAGCAACCGTGAGCATGGTTTGCATTTGAATCATGGTAGTTCCTCCGAAAGAGAATTCGACGAGAGGTGCGCCGCGCTAGCGGGAATATGTCCCGGCGGCGCACGTCATCGATAAAGCGTACATATGCTTACTTGGCGCGCTCGATGATCTCGACGAGACGCCAGCGCTTCATCTTGGACATCGGACGGCACTCCATGACCTTGACGGTATCGCCGAGGCCGGCCGTGCACTCCTCGTCGTGCGCGTGAAGCTTCTTGGTGCTGGTCATCATCTTGCCGTACTTGGGGTGACGCTTGCGCTCGGTGGTGGTGACCACGATGGTCTTGGCACCGGAAACAGAGGTAACGACACCCGTGCGGACCTTGCGCGAGTTACGCTCAGTCGTTTCAGTCATGCTCTACTCCTGCAATCTACTCGGCCGCAGCGGTCTTCTCCGCTGCGATCTGACGGGCGCGCTGCTCCGTGAGGACGCGAGCGATGTCCTTCTTCACGGTCTTGACGCGAGCGGTGTTGTCCAGCTGGCTGGTGGCCATCTGGAAACGAAGGTTGAAGAGCTCGGCGCGCATCTCCTTCAACTTGTCCTCAAGCTGAGCGTCCGAAAGCTCACGAATCTCTGCGGGCTTCATTTACTTAACCTCCCCGTCCTGGTCAGCGCGGGTAATGATCTTGGTCTTGATCGGCAGCTTGTGCTGGGCCAGACGGAGCGCCTCGCGGGCGATCTCCTCGGAAACGCCGGCGATCTCGAACATGACGCGACCCGGCTTGACGACGGCCACCCACTCCTCGGGGTTACCCTTACCGGAACCCATGCGGGTCTCCGCGGGCTTCTTGGTGATGGGCTTGTCCGGGAAGATGGTGATGTAGACGCGACCGCCACGCTTCATGTAGCGGGTCATGGCGATACGGGCGGCCTCGATCTGACGGTTGGTGATCCAGTGGGCCTCGAGGGCCTTGATGCCGTAATCACCGAAGTACAGCTGGGTGTTACCCTTGGCCTGGCCCTTCATGGAGCCACGCTGCACCTTGCGGTGAAGAATACGCTTAGGGGCGAGCACTACTGACCCCTCCTCTCGTTGTTACGACGGCGAGGACGGGAAGAGCCCTCGAGAGCCGGGTTGGGGACCGGCTGGCCGGGGAGCTTCTCGCCCAGGTAGATCCAGACCTTGACACCGCAGGAGCCCATGGTGGTGCGGGCGGTGGCGGTGCCGTAGTCGATCTTGGCGCGCAGGGTGTGCAGCGGCACGCGACCCTCGCGGTACCACTCGCGACGGCCCATCTCGGCGCCGCCGAGACGACCGGAGCACTGGATACGGATGCCCTTGGCACCGGACTTGCGGGCGGTCTGAACGGCCTTGCGCATGGCGCGACGGAAGGCGACGCGGCCCTCGAGCTGCTCGGCGATGGACTGAGCGACGAGGTTGGCGTCGAGCTCGGGGCGCTTGACCTCGATGACGTCGACGGAGAGCTGGCCCTTCTCGACGCCTGCGACGCGCTCGAGCTCGGTGCGCAGGTTGTCGATCTCGGCGCCCTTCTTGCCGATGACGATGCCCGGGCGGGCGGTGAGGATGATGACCTTCACCTTGTCGCCGGCGCGCTCGATCTCGACGCGGGAGAGAGCGGCACGGGAGAGGCGCTTGGCGAGGAACTTGCGGATCTCGAGATCGTTGCCGAGGGTCTCGGCGTAGTTCTTGTCAGCGAACCAACGGGAACGCCAGTTCTCGGTGATGCCGAGACGGAAACCGGTGGGGTAGACTTTCTGACCCATAGCGCTTAAGCCTCCTTTCCAGGAGCGACGACGACGGTGATGTGGCTGGTGCGCTTCAGAATGCGGGAAGCGGAGCCCTTGGCGCGGGGGCGGATACGCTTGAGCGTGGGGCCCTCGTCCACATAGGTGTACTTGACGACGAGATCGGCGGCGCGCATGCCGTTGTTGTTCTCGGCGTTGGCGACAGCGGAACGCAGAACCTTCTCGACGTCCACGGCGACCGCGCGGTCGCAGAAGTGGAGGATGTCGAAGGCCTGGGCCACGGTCTTGTTGCGGATCAGGTCAACAACGAGGCGAGCCTTGCTGGGGGACACGCGCACGTACTTGGCCGTAGCGCGGACCTCGCGGGTCGCGGTGTCGGTAGACTTAGTTGCCATTTACGAGATACCCCCCTATTTGGCCTTGTGGCCACGGAACGTACGGGTCGGCGCGAACTCGCCGAGCTTGTGGCCAACCATGGACTCGGTAACGTACACGGGCACGTGCTTGCGGCCGTCGTGGACGGCGATGGTGTGACCAACCATCTCGGGGAAGATGGTGGACGCGCGGGACCAGGTCTTCACGACGTCCTTCTTGCCGGCCTCGTTCATCGCGACGATACGCGAAAGGAGGCGAGGCTCCACG
>DBFEBE010000102.1:0-14481 GCA_048318985.1 Collinsella sp. | reverse complement strand
CTCTAGCCGCTCGGACGCCATCGACCCTGTCGCGCCCCGTCCCGCTCGCGTCCGGACGGGGCGCTATCATTCCAAGACCAGACGAACCGTCAGGAGATGCCATGCCACAGGAACTGCCGTGGGAGAGAAACATGCGCGCCGCGCAGCAGGCCGGGTCAGCCGTCCCGGGGCACCGGGGCGCCCGTGCCGCCGCTCCCGTGCAAGGTGACCTGTTCGGCGGCGTCCCGGCACCGTCCGCGCGCGCGGTCCCCTGGCCCGTCGCCCCGGCCGTTCCCGCCGCTCCCGAGCCCGAGCCCGTCCCGCTCGAGGCCTACGAGGCCCCCGCGCCCGCCGCGCCGCGCCCCCAGCTGCCCCGCATCGACATCGACTCGCTCAACCCGGCGCAGCGCGACGCGGTCCTCACCACCGAGGGGCCGCTGCTCGTGCTCGCCGGCGCCGGCTCCGGCAAGACGCGCGTGCTCACCTTCCGCATCGCGCACATGATCGCCGACCTGGGGGTCCGCCCGTGGCAGATCCTCGCCATCACCTTCACCAACAAGGCCGCGGCCGAGATGCGCGAGCGCCTGGGGACCCTTCTGCCCGGCGCGACGCGCGGCATGTGGGTCTGCACGTTCCACGCGATGTGCGTCCGCATCCTGCGCGAGGACGCCGACCTGCTGGGGTACACCGGGCAGTTCTCGATCTACGACGACGACGATTCGCGCCGCCTGGTGCGCGAGATCATGACCTCGCTGGAGATCGACCAGAAGCAGTACCCCATCAACATGGTCCGCAGCAAGATCTCGGCGGCCAAGAACGCCATGGTCTCCCCGGAGGAGATGGCCGAGCGCGCCGGCAGCCCGCAGGAGGAGAAGGCGGCCCGCGTGTACGCTGAGCTCGAGCGCCGCCTGCGCGCCGCGAACGCGATGGACTTCGACGACCTGCTGCTCCGTGCCCTCGAGCTGCTGCGCACCCGCCCCGAGGTGCTCGAGAAGTACCAGGAGCGGTTCCGCTACATATCGGTCGACGAGTACCAGGACACCAACCACGTGCAGTACGAGATCGCCAACCTCCTGGCGGCCAAGTACCAGAACCTCATGGTCGTGGGCGACGACGACCAGTCGATCTACTCGTGGCGCGGCGCCGACATCTCCAACATCCTCGACTTCGAGAAGGACTTCAAGTCCGCCAAGGTGGTCAAGCTCGAGCAGAACTACCGCTCGACGGGGCACATCCTCGCGGCGGCCAACGCCGTGGTGCGCCATAACTCCCAGCGCAAGGACAAGCGGCTGTTCACCGATGCGGGCGACGGCGACAAGATCCAGGCCTACCAGGCGAGCGACGAGCGCGACGAGGGCCGCTGGATCGCCTCGGAGATCGACAGGCAGCACGACGCCGGGACCGGCTACGACGACATGGCGGTCTTCTACCGCACGAACGCCCAGTCGCGCATCCTCGAGGACATGTTCCTGCGCGCCGGCGTGCCGTACAAGATCGTGGGCGGCACGCGCTTCTTCGACCGCGCCGAGATCCGCGACGTCATGGCGTACCTCAAGCTGGTGGTGAACCCCGCCGACGAGATGAGCGCGAAGCGCGTGATCAACACGCCGCGCCGCGGCATCGGCGCCACCTCCATCGCCAAGATCGAGGGGCTCGCGCGCGCGAACGGCTGCTCCTTCTTCCAGGCGTGCGAGCTCGCGTGCGCCGAGACCTCGCTGCTCTCGGCCAAGGTGCGCGGGGGGCTGGCGGATTTCGTGAGCATCGTGCGCGAGGGGCGCCGCATGGACGGCGAGCTCAAGGACGTCGTCGACGCGATCGTCGAGCGCTCGGGGCTTCCGCGCTCCTTCCGCGCGGAGGGGACGATGGAGGCGGAGAGCCGTGCCGAGAACATCCAGGAGTTCATGGGCGTCGCCGCTGAGTTCGAGGAGACGCACGAGGATATCGAGGGCACGCTCGAGAGCCTGGCGGAGCTGCGCGCCGCGGGCGTGGCGGACGTACCCGAGGATGCGCCCGCCGGCGTCCCCGCGATGCCGGACGCTGCGGACATGCCGCTGGACGCGGCCCCGGCCCTCGAGGCCACGCTGGCCGATCCCGCCATGGAGCCGGCGGCCGCGGCGCCGAGCGCGGCCGCCGTCGCCGCGGCCGAGATCGAGCGCACGTACGGCCCGCTCGCCTGCGCCGCGCTGCCCGCCCTCATGGAGTGGCTCGCCCTGCGCAGCGACCTCGACGCGCTGTCGGGGCAGACGAGCGCGGTGACGATGATGACGGTCCACTCGGCGAAGGGCCTCGAGTTCCCGGTCGTCTTCGTCGCGGGCATGGAGGAGAGCATCTTCCCGCACGTCGCGGGCTGGTCGGACGATGACCCCGCGAAGCTGGAGGAGGAGCGGCGCCTGGCGTACGTGGCCATCACGCGCGCCCGCAAGCGCCTGTTCCTCACCTATGCCGCGACCCGGCGCACCTTCGGCTCGACGCAGGCCAACCCGCGCTCCCGCTTCATGGACGAGATCCCCGGGGAGCACATCGAGTTCTCGGGCATCGGCTCCGCCGGCTTCTCGGGCACGGGCTGGGAGAAGCGCGGGGACAGGCGCGGCACGTTCGGATCGGGCCAGGGCTCCGAGATGTACGGCGGCCGGGTGTTCGGCTCCTACACGCGCTCCACGCCGGGCGTGCAGCGCCGCGGCGCGATCAGCCCCGACGCCGGCCGCGTCGCGGGCGGCTCCGAGGGGGGTCCCGCGACGTTCGGCTCGGGAGCTGGCTCGGCGCGCCCCCGCGCGAAGGCGCCGGTGGTCGAGCAGCGCAGGCCCGACGCCGCCGCTGCCGCTGCGGTCTTCGCCGCGGGTGACGCGGTGAGCCACAAGACGTTCGGTCCCGGCACGGTGATCGCGGTCGACGGCGACATGATCGAGGTGCAGTTCGAGCGCAGCGGCAAGACCAAGAAGCTCATGAAGGGGTTCGCGCCCATCGTCAAGCTGTAGGGGCGAGGGAGGCTGCCGCCTGAGGCCGTGCGGGCCGTCGGGCGGCAGCCTTTTCGCATGCGGTCCCCGGCACCTCCCGCCGTCCTGCGTGGTGGGAAGCGCACCGCTCTGCTAAAGTGGAAGCTTCCTGTACGACGAAGCGATCGGAGCGGCCGTGGCGCGCAAGTCCCTCACTCCCAAGCAATCCCTCTTCGTGGGGATCACCCTGTTCTCGATGTTCTTCGGTGCGGGCAACCTCATCCTGCCCCCGCTGCTCGGTCTGCAGGCGGGCGCCTCCGCGGTGCCCGCGATGGCGGGCTTCCTCGTCACCGGCATCGGCCTGCCCATGTTGGGCATCATCGCCGTGGGCCTCGCCGGCACCATCCGCGAGCTCGCGTCCCGCGTCCATCCCGTCTTCGCGCACGTGTTCGTCGCCGCGGTGTATCTGGCCATCGGTCCCTGCCTGGCGATTCCGCGCACCTCGTCCACCTCGTTCGAGATGTTCGAGCCGCTGCTTCCCGCAGGGGTCTCGCTGGAGACCGCGCGCCTCGTGTTCTCGATCGCCTTCTTCGCTGTCGCGCTGCTGCTCGCCATGCGCCCCAATACCCTCACCAAGCTGCTCGGCCGCATCACCGGCCCCGCGCTCATCGTCCTGCTCGTCTTCGTGATCGGCTCGGCGCTGCTCGACCCCGCCCCCTCGCTTCCGGCGGCACGGGACGCCTACGCCGCCGCGCCCGCCATGTCGGGATTCCTCACGGGCTACCAGACCATGGACCTGCTCGCCTCGCTCACCTTCGGCATCGTGATCGCCGCGAACATCCGCGAGCTCGGCGTCACCGACGACGGCGGCCTGGTGCGCGAGGTCTCGCGCGCCGGCGTGTTCGCCGGCCTGCTGATGGGCGTCATCTACTGCGGCCTGGCGGTGGTCGGCATCAACATCGCCGCCGAGCTGCCGAACGCGACCAACGGAGCCGAGATCCTCGCGGCCTCCGCGGGCGCCCATTTCGGGACGGTCGGCACGGCGGTGGTCGCGGCCATCTTCCTGCTCGCCTGCCTCAACGTGTGCATCGGCCTCATCAGCTGCTGCGGGTCGTATTTCGCCGACGAGTTCCCCCGCGTGCCGTACCGCGCCTGGGCCGTCGGCTTCGCCGTCTTCTCCTGCGTGGTCTCCAACTTCGGCCTCGATGCCATCCTCACGTTCTCCGTGCCGCTGCTCAACGCCCTGTACCCCATGGCGATCGTCTTGGTGCTGATGGGCATGATGCGCAAGGGGTGCGACCTCGTCCCGTGCGCGTGGCCCTGGGTCGTGGGCCTCACGAGCGTCGTGAGCATCGCCACCGCCGTGCGCGACGCGTTCTTCGCGGGCGCCTGGCTGCCCTTCGACGCCTTGCCGTTCGCCGACATGGGCATGAACTGGGTGGTCCCCGCGCTCGTCGGCATGGTGCTCGGCGTCGCCGCGTCGGGGCGGCGGCGCGACGGAGCCGACGCCGCGTAAGGGCGCTCGCCCTTCGTGCCGCGCCGCCGGACACCGCGCCGCCGCCGGGCGTCTTCGCGCGCTCGGTGCGCCTCCGTGCTCCCGTCGGCGGCGTGAGGTCCGGCGCCGTATTGCCGGCGGTCGACTTCCGCCTTCCGCTCGTCCTCGTTCGCCCCGAGGCGCTTGGTGGCAATATATGCGCTTTGCGGCGAACGGGCGCTCCCGGCGCCTCGCTGCGGGCGTATGATGGTCGCTATGCGAATCGGCCGGGACCCGGCGCGCGCCGGGGGAAGGGGGCCTGTCATGCCTGAGGCTCAGCAGTACTACATCGGAATCGACGTGGGCGGCACGTCCGTCAAGCTCGGCCTGTTCGACGCGTCCGGAGAGCTGCTCGCACGCGAGAGCGTGCCGACCCCCTCGCTTGCCTGCGCGGAGGGCTACGCTGCGGTGGTGGGCGGCATCGAGCGGCTCATGGGGTCGCAGCGCCAGCCCATGCTCTTCGTGCGCGGCATCGGCCTGGCGATTCCCTGCCCGGTGCCCGCGAGCGGCGTGATCACGGTCGCGGCGAACATCGAGATCGATGCGCCGGCGCTCATGGCGGCCCTTCAGGACCGATGCCCCGGCGCCGCGATCCGCTACGTCAACGACGCCAACGCCGCCGCCATGGGTGAACTGTGGCGGGGGAGCGCCCGGGGCCATCGCAGCATGGTCATGGTGACCATAGGAACCGGCCTGGGTGGCGGCGTGGTGGTGAACGGCGACGTCGTCGACGGCGCGTTCGGAGCCGGCGGCGAGATCGGCCACATGTGCGTCAATCCGGCCGAGGAGCGCACATGCGGCTGCGGCAGGCGCGGATGCCTCGAGCAGTACGCGTCGGCGACGGGCGTGGTGAGCAACTACCTGCGCGCGTGCGGGCAGGCGGGCCTCGACCCCGTCGAGCTCGCCGGCCCGAGCGATTCGCGCTCGGTGTTCGACGCCGCGCGCTCCGGTGACGAGGCGGCGCTCGCCGCGATCGACACCACCGTGGACTATCTGTCCCGCGGCCTGCAGATCATCTCCGCGGTAGTCGACCCCGAGGTCTACGTGATCGGCGGCGGCGCGTCGGCGGGCGCCGACATGTTCCTCGGCAGCCTGCGCGAGCGGTTCGCCGCGCGCGCCTTCCCCGCGAGCTCCAACTGCGCGATCGAGGTCGCCGAGCTGGGGAACGACGCGGGCATCTTCGGGGCGGCGTACGTGGCCCTGCGCACCGCCCAGCGCGAGGCGTAGGGCGCAGGGGGCCCGAGCCCGCGGTGCATGCCGCCGCGTGCGTTCGTGCTACCATGGGACGCGTTTGAGATCGATATCAACCCACAGGGAGGAACCCACATGGCAAACGTCCTCGTCTTCGGACACCAGAACCCCGATAACGACGCCATCATGTCGTCCGTCGTCCTGTCCCAGCTGCTCAACCAGCTCGAGTACCAGGGCAACACCTACACCGCCTGCTGCCTGGGGCCGCTGCCGGCCGAGTCCGCCAAGCTGCTCGAGGACGCGGGCGTCCCCGCCCCGACGCTGATCGACGCCATCGAGCCCGCCGCCGAGGGCGAGGAGGCCCAGCTCGTCATCCTCACCGACCACAACGAGCCCGGCCAGTCCGTCGCCGGCCTTGAGAACGCCACCATCTTCGGCGTTGTCGACCACCATCGCTTCGGCGACTTCACCACGGCCGCCCCACTCCACATCGTGGCGCTGCCCTGGGGCTCCTCCTGCTCCATCGTGGCCAAGCTGTTCGAGGTAATGGGCGTCGAGCCCACGGATACCCAGGCCAAGCTGCTGCTTTCTGCCATGATGACCGACACCCTCATGCTCAAGAGCCCCACCGCCACCGCCGTGGACGCCGCGATCGCCGCGAAGCTTGGCGAGCAGCTCGGCGTCGATCCGGTCAAGTTCGGCATGGAGGTCTTCCTCACCCGTCCGTCCGGCTCCTTCACCGCTGCCGAGATGGTGGGTAACGACATCAAGATGTTCGAGGTCGCCGGCAAGAAGCTCCTCATCGGGCAGTACGAGACGGTCGATAAGTCCCGCGCGCTCGGCATGATCCCCGAGATCCGCGAGGCCATGCGCGCCTATGCTGCCGACAAGGCCGCCGACGGCATCGTGCTCTGCCTCACCGACATCATGGAGGAGGGCTCCCAGGTCCTGCTCGAGGGCGACACCGAGGCTGCCCAGAAGGGCCTTCAGATCGCCGACGTCGCCGAGGGCGTGTGGATGCCCGGCGTGCTCTCCCGCAAGAAGCAGGTCGCCGCGCCCATCCTCGCCGCCAACTAGCGCGTCAGCCGGGAGCGCGCCCGCGATCGGGCGGAAGCGCCCTTCGACCCGATGGAAAAACGCCTCGCAGTCCGTCTGGGCTGCGAGGCGTTTTGCTTGAAGGTGGCGTGGGAGGCGCGCGTCAGCGAATGATCGCCGAGGCGAGGTAGATGATGTAGAACATCACGAAGACCAGGCCGCAGCGACGGGAGAAGGTCCGCGTCCTGCCCACGAAGGTGAACACCACCATGCAGATGGAGAAGATGGCGATGAGGGCGAGGTCGAGGTTGTAGACCGGGTTGAACGCCAGGGGCGCGAAGAGCGCCGGGGCGCCCGCGACCAGCAGCAGGTTGGTGATGACGGAGCCCATGACGTTGCCCACGGCGGTGTCCGCGTTGCCCTTGAACGCGGCGACGGAGCTCGTGACGAGTTCGGGCAGGGCCGTGCCGACGGACACGATCGTGAGGCTGATGAGGACCTGGCTCACGCCGAGGGCGCTCGCGATGGCGACGGCGTTGTCCACGACGAGGTCGGCGCCCATCTTGAGCAGGCCGATGGCGATGACGATGAAGAGGACGTCCTTCGCGATGCTGCCGTCCTCGGCTTCCTCCTGCGCGGGATTTTCGCCCTCGTCCTCAACCTCGCGCATGCCGGCGATGACGCTGTTCGCGATGAACAGGACGAAGAGGGTGAGCAGGATGCCGCCCTCGATCGCGTTGATGGAGTTGCCCGTGTTGGCGAAGAGGGCGAACACGAGGACGGCGCCGATGCTCATGGGGACCTCGACGCGCGTCGTGCGATGGGCCAGGTTAAGCGGCACGATGATGGCGGATACGCCGAGGATGAGCAGCAGGTTGGCCATGTCGCTGCCCATGATGTTGCCCACGGCCATGCCGGAGTTTCCCGAAAGCGTCGAGGTGACGCTCACGAAGACCTCGGGCATCGAGGTGCCGACGGCGCAGATCGTGAGGCCTGCGACGCGGTCGGACATGCCGAAGCGCTTGCCGATATGCGTGGCGCCCTCGACGAGCTTGTCGCCGCCGAGGACGAGCATGGCGATACCGAGGATGACCAGGGCGAAATTCAAGACCATATCGTGGTTCTCCTGTCTCGGAAGGGGAGGGCCCGATCCGTTCGTGATGGATGCGATGGGTGGCGTCGGCGGGATGCCGGCGCGGTGCCGATGCGGGGCATCGACTCGGAAATCGGCACCTCCGCTGAGCGGGGATGCCGAGACGTTCACGTGTGCTTGCGGTCGCTGCACGATTTCCATAGTACCCAAAAACAGGTGCATATCGGAGGGTTTCGCCAGTTAATGGACGTTTTATGGGCGAAGGCGCCCGGCGTCGCGGACCCCGCCGCACCAAGAGCCGTGCCAAAAGGGACGTACCCTAACGGCACGCCGAACGTTTAGCCGTGCCATTAGGGTACGTCCCTCTTGGCGAGGGCCTGTCCCTTTTGGCACGCCGCGGCTCGGCTCCCGACGGGGCTGGCAATGAATAGGTCGACGGACCGGCGGTCGCGAACGGGACGCTCCTGCCTGGAATCGGATTTTGGATTCGCCGTGGAACCGATAATGGACATATGTCGTATATATATCGGGGCTGGGTAGGATTGAAGGGGATTCGACAACGGGCCCGCTTCATCGGGCGGGCCGAACGATCCGATCCCGCGCGGTGCCCTGCGGCGCCCCGACGCTCGCGGGACGGGGCGAGGAGGGCCATGTACGCACGCGAGCAGCTGTTCACCGAAACCCAGCGCAAGCGCATAGCGCGCCACGACGCGAGGGAGCGCATCTACGAGAACGGGACCATTGCCGCCGCGGTGATGGTGCTCGCCGCGGTCGCGGCGGTGATCTGCGCGAACAGCGACGTCTACGAGCGGGTCCACCGATTTCTCATGGAGCCCATCCACATCGGTCTCGGCGGAAGCGCCGTCGCGATCTCCATCGAGATGTTCGTCAACGACTTCCTCATGGCCATATTCTTCCTGCACGTCGGTATCGAGCTCAAGTACGAGATGACCGTGGGCGAGCTGCGCCGGCCCCGCCAGGCCCTGCTGCCCATGCTCGCCGCCCTGGGCGGCGCGGTCGCCCCGGCATGCATCTACGCGCTGTTCAACAAGGGCGGCGCGATGCACGGCTGGGCCATCCCGATGGCGACCGACATCGCCTTCGCGCTCGGCGTCCTGTCGCTGCTGGGGGACCGCGTGCCGTCCGGCGTGCGCGTCTTCTTCTCGACGCTCGCCATCGCCGACGACCTGATCTCCATCGCGGCGATCGCGATCTTCTACGGTCAGAGCCCCGATATGCCCTGGCTCGCGGGCGCGGCGGCGGTCACCATCGCGCTGTTCTGGCTGAACCGCACCCAGCACTTCCAGCTGGCGCCGTACCTGCTGCTCGGCGGCGTCCTTTGGGTCTGCCTGTTCAAATCGGGGGTGCATGCGACGCTCGCCGGCGTAATCCTGGCGTTCGCGGTGCCGGCTCGCTCGGGGCTGAGGCTCGACAACCTCGGCGCGTGGATGCGCGACTACATGCCCGACATGTACGATCGTTACGACGAGGGGCAGCACATCCTCGACCAGCAGGACTTCACGGACGCGACGTTCGGCGCCGAGCGGGTGATGCGCCGCGTGACCCCGCCGCTCATGCGGCTCGAGCGCATGGTCGCCGCACCCGTCAACTTCATCATCCTGCCCCTGTTCGCCTTCGTGAACGCCCAGGTGCGCCTCGTCGGCGTGGACATGCTGCAGCTCGCCCTCGACCCGGTCGCGCTGGGAACGTACTTCGGCATGGTCCTGGGCAAGCCGCTCGGCATCTTCGGGATGACGCTGATGCTGGTGCGCACGGGCATCTGCGACCTGCCCCGCGGCGTGCGGTGGGGTCACATCGCGTGCGTGGGCATCTTGGGCGGCATCGGGTTCACGATGTCCATCCTCATATCCGGGCTGGCGTTTCCGGCGGATCCCGGTGAGGTTCTGGCTGCCAAGGCCGCGATTCTCGCCGCGACGGTGAGCGCTGCCACGGTGGGCATGGCCGCCATGGCCCGCGTGTGCGGGAAGGGCGCGAAGCGGCCCGACGCCGCCTGAACCGTCCGCCGGCGTGCCAAAAGGGACGGGCCCTCGCCAAGAGGGACGTACCCTAACGGCACGCCGAACGTTTAGCCGTGCCGTTAGGGTACGTCCCCTTTGGCACGCGCCGGCGAGCGGCCCGCGGCGCCGGGGCTACTCCACCGTCCCGTAGGCGCTGCCCCAGCCGTGGGCCGCGAGCGCGGAGTTGATCTGGTCGCACAGGCGCTGCCGGTCGTAGGTTCCCGGGGGCAGGAGGTTCACGATCTCGAGCAGGTCGGCGGACAGGTCGAGGATCTCGGCCTGCACGACGATGTCGAGGCGTTCGATGGAGGTCCGACCGCCCGCGAACATGCCGTCCACGAGGCGTTGGAGCTCGCCGAACTCCTCGGATTGAAACGATCCCATCTGCATGATTCCTCCAAGGTCGCCGGACGTGCGCCGTGCGCGACGAAACGATGGCTATACTTTAGCGAGACTGATTGTATCCTGCCGAAGGGGGAGCGAAACCATGCAGACGATCTACCAGAAGATGGGCCCCGCCGAGCTCGACGCGGCCATCTCCGACCTCGAGGCGCAGGTCGCCGAGGTCAAGGCCCGCGGCCTGGCGCTCGATATGGCGCGCGGCAAGCCGTCGCCCGCGCAGGTCGACATCTCCCGGCCCATGCTCGACATCCTGGGCTCCGACGCCGACCTCACCGACGGGGGCGTGGACTGCTCCAACTACGGCTGCTTCGAGGGCATCCCGTCCGCCCGGCGCCTTGCCGGCGAGTTCCTCGGCGTGCCCGCCGAGCAGACCATCGTGCTGGGCGCCTCCAGCCTGAACATCATGCAGTCCGTGATCGTTCACTATTGGGAGAAGGGCGTCCCCGGCTGCACGCCCTGGCATAAGCTCGAGGACGTCAAGTGGCTCTGCCCGGCCCCCGGCTACGACCGTCATTTCGGCCTCACCCAGGACCTCGGCATCGAGAACGTCCCCGTCCGCATGACGGAGACCGGCCCGGACATGGACGAGGTCGAGCGCCTCGTCGCCTCCGATCCCTCGATCAAGGGCATGTTCTGCGTCCCCAAGTACTCCAACCCCACCGGCGTCACCTATTCCGACGAGACGGTCCGCCGCCTCGCCACCATGGAGTGCGCCGCCCCGGATTTCCGCATCGTGTGGGACAACGCCTACGCCGTGCACGACTTCGGCGATGAACCCGAGGTCCTCGCGAACGTGTTCGACTACGCGCGCGAGGCCGGCAACGAGGACCGCATCCTGGCCGTCGCGTCGACCTCCAAGATCACCTTCCCCGGCGCGGGCATCGCGTTCTTCGGCTCGTCCCCGGCGAACGTGACGGAGGTCGCCAACACCCTCAAGGTCGGCCTCATCTCCGCCAACAAGCTCAACCAGCTCCAGCACGTGCGCTTCATGCCGACGCTCGCCGACGTCCGCGCCCATATGCGCAAGCACGCCGAGTTCCTCCGTCCGCGCTTCGCCTGCGTCGAGCGCAAGCTCGAGGAGGGCCTGGGCGGCACCGGCTGCGCCACCTGGACGCATCCGAACGGCGGCTACTTCGTCTCGTTCGACGGACCGGAGGGCTCCGCCAAGCGCGTCGGCGCCCTGTGCGCCGAGATGGGCGTCAAGCTGACCCCCGCCGGCGCGACCTGGCCCGGCGGCAAGGACCCGCGCGACACCAACATCCGCATCGCGCCGAGCTATCCCAGCGTGGAGGAGCTCGAGGCGGCGCTCGACGTGCTCGTGCTCGCCGTCAAGCTCGTGTCCGCCCAGCTCGCCCGCGACGAGCGCGCATAGGGCGATGCCGCGGCCGCCGCGCCGTCCCGTTTCCTGCCGTCGGCTCGCCGACGGCGCTATGCAATCGTGAGGAGTCGATCCATGGATCTCGCAATCACCGTCAACCCAACCCCGGAGCGCTACCTGGTCGCGGTCTCGGGCGAGGTGGACATCTCCAACGTGCCCGCGCTCCGCGATGCCATCAACCTGGCGCTCGAGCAGCCGCCCGCGGCCGTCGAGCTGGATTTCTCCCAGGTCTCCTACATCGACTCGACCGGCATCGGCGTGCTGGTGGGCGCCGCGCACCATGCGCGCGAGCACGAGAAGCAGCTCGCGGTGACGCATGCGCAGCCCAACGTGATGCGCGTGGCGCAGCTTTTGGGCGTGGACGAGCTCATCGGCATCACGGCGTAAGCGGTTGCCCCGGTAGCCGGCCGACCGCCGGCTCCGTGCCATGGGGGCGCGTCTCTTTTGGCACAAGGATGGGGCCGTGCCGTGAGGGCGCGTCCCCTGTGGCATGCGGAGGGGGCCGTGCGATGAGGGCGCGTCCCTCCGAGCGCGCGAGGCGCCCGGCTGCGCCGAAGGGGTGCGTTCCGCGCGGTGCGCCTTACGGCGCCCTAACGTTTCGACGGCGCTTCCCGCAAGGGGAGCGCATGCCGTCGGGGTATACTCATACAACTTGTCTATTCGGGCCCGGCTCCACGCACGCCGGGCCCGTCCACAGAGTGCGTGGAGGTCACACGTGTTAGGAATTGGCTCAACAGAGCTGGCGATCATTCTCCTGTTCGCCTTTCTGCTCTTCGGACCGGATAAGCTGCCGCAGGCGGGTCGCACCATCGGCCGCGCCCTGCGCCAGTTCCGCGAGACGCAGGAGAAGCTGACGAACGTCGTGCAGACGGAGGTCGTCGACCCCATGGCGGCCGCGGCCAAGGCTCCGGTCAAGAAGGGCTCCGCCGTCCCGACCGACGACGACGGCGACCTGGACGTCACCGCGTCCGACGCCCCGCGCCGCAAGGAGACCTTCGCCGAGCGCCGCGCCCGCCTTGCCGCCGAGAAGGCCGAGGCCGAGGCAGCTGCGGCAACGGAGGCCGGCGAGGACGCCGACGCCCCCGCGGACGCATCCGAAGCCGAACCCGCGGACACGGATGTGCAGGCCGCCGACGCCCCTCAGGCCGCTGCGCCCGAGGACGCCGCCGCCCCCGTTGAGTCCGCCGAGCCCGAGGCTCCCGCGGAGCCCTCGATCGAGGACCTCTACGCGCGCCGCCCGCCCCGTCGTGCCAAGCACGAGGCGGCCGAGCCCGAGCCCGCCGCCGAGCAGGACGCCGCCGGCGAGTCCGAGTCGGCGTCCGACCAGGCCGAGGCCCCCGCGGGCCCGGCGTCCGATTCCGAGGAAGGGGGCGAGCGCTAATGCCGATAGGTCCCGCTCGCATGCCGCTGTTCGACCATCTGGGGGAGCTGCGGCGCCGCCTCACCATCGTCGTCGTGTCCGTCATCGTCGCCACCGTCGTGATGTACTTCGCCACGCCGGTGCTCATCGATATCCTCAAGGACCCGATCATGCCCTCCCTGCCCGAGGGTTCGGATTTCGTGATCACCACCTCGCTCGGCGGCTTCTCCATCAAGTTCGGCATCGCGGTCAAGATCGCGATCGTCATGTGCACGCCGATGATCGTATGGCAGGTCCTGGCCTTCTTCCTACCGGCACTCAAGCCCAACGAGCGTCGCTGGGTCGTGCCGACCGTGCTCGCCGCGACGGTGCTCTTCTTCGTGGGCGTCATATTCTGCTATGCGTTCATCGTCCCCGCCGGTTTCGAGTGGATGATCGGCGAGACCAACACGATCGGCCAGGCGCTGCCGGAGCTGCAGGACTACATCAACATCGAGATCCTGCTCATGATCGGCTTCGGCGTGGCCTTCGAGCTTCCGCTCATCGTGTTCTACCTGGCCGTCTTCCATATCGTTCCCTACACGGCGTTCCGTGCCGCCTGGCGCTACATCTACGTCATCATGCTGGTGGTCTCCGCCTCCATCACGCCGGACGCCAGCCCCGTCACGCTGCTGTTCATGTATGCCGCCATGCTCTCGCTGTACGAGATCGCGCTCGCCGTCACGCGCTTCGTGGTGGTTGCGCGCGAGGGCAAGGCCGGCCTGTCCGGCAGCCGTCTCAACTTCCTCGCCGACGACGAGGACGAGGACGACGAGTAGCCGCCCGCCCCTTTTCCGCGCCAAGGCCGTGCACCCGAACCGGGTGCGCGGCCTTTTTGCTGCCGCGGGACGGCGTGGGGTCGCCCGTAGCGGAGGTCGGGCGCCGTGAGTGGCGGAATGCCCCGGTTCGATGGGTTCCGATGGGCGTGGCTCGATGGGTTGCGGCGCGCCGCATCGTTCGCTCGGAAGCAACCTATAACGTTTTTCGTACGCGGAATGGAATCTGCGAAGTAGTCCAAAATCCTGCAAGCTCTTTACCAGGTGTTTCTCTAATCTCTCGAAGGCTCTACTCCGTGTTCGTCAGAGTTGATACGAAAAACGTTGTAGGTCGTATCGCGAGGGAGCCTGATGCGCCCCCTCGTGCGCAACCCGGCACCGCCGCGCCGCATAAATCGTGGTTTTCTGTTCACATCGGGCAACTACCCTATACTGTGGACCACATGTATATATAGCGAGATGAAGGAGCCCTCTTGAAGCTCGTCGTCGCAGAGAAGAATATCGCCGCCCAGAAGATCGCCCAGCTGCTGTCCGATGCCGGCGCGCCCAAGAACGATAAGGTCTACAACACGCCTGTCTACCGGTTCTCGGTGGAAGGGGAGGAGTGGGTGTCGATGGGCCTCGCAGGCCATATCCTCGCCCCTGATTTCCCCGACGAGATCCTCTTCGATAAGAAGGCGGGCTGGTACGGCCTGACCGAGGACGGCGAGGTGCTGCCCGCCGGGGTCCCCGCCGGCCTCGCC
>DBFEBE010000101.1:0-32007 GCA_048318985.1 Collinsella sp. | reverse complement strand
AGAGCGGAAGGATGAGCTCGCTGGGGATGGGCGGGAACACGTTCTCGAAAAGGATGAGGCCCGCGACCGCGAGGTAACCGAACTGGCTGATGAAGTCGAAGAATGCTTCCTGCACGTCGACGCCTTTCTGAAGGGGTGCATCGTTACGAGCATCTATGGTAGCCGCTGCCCGGTGCATGCCTCCAAGCTGCACCGAAAGCGCAAAGACCCCGCACGGGGAAGGTCCGCGCCGAAGGGGACGACGCCCTTTTGGCGTGACCGGAGCCTCCGCCCCACCACCTATTCGAGCCCTTGTGCCAAAAGGGCGCGTCCCTTTTGGCGAGGGCATGTCCCTTTTGGCACGCTTCCGGGCGCCCCTCCGGACGCTGGGAGCGCGACGGGCGCGGCAACGCGCCGCCTCAGGGCTCGTAACAACCTCGAGACATCCGGCGAGCGGGATATGTAATCCCTAGCAAAACGCTATACTTAACGGACTCAAACGATCGAAAGGCGACGTCGTGAGCTTCATCACCACCATACGCGAAGACATCCGCCGCGTTCGGGAGCAGGATCCGGCGGCACAGAGCGGTCCGGTCATCTTCCTCACCTACCCCGGGCTCCACGCAAAATGGATGCACACCCCCGAGCACTGGCTCTGGGAGCATGGCCTGCGCGGGCTCGCGCGCGTGCTCTCCCAGATCACCCGCTTCTTCACCGGCGTCGAGATCCACCCCGCAGCGCAGCTGGGACGGCGCTTCTTCATCGACCACGCCATGGGCGTGGTCATAGGCGAGACGACCGTCGTGGGCGACGATTGCGTCCTCTACCAGGGCGTCACGCTCGGAGGCACCGGCAACGAGTGCGGCAAGCGCCACCCCACGCTCGGGAACAACGTCACCGTCGGAACCGGCGCCAAGGTGCTCGGCAACATCACGATCGGCGACAACGTGCGCATCGGCGGCAACTCGGTCGTGGTCAAGGACGTCCCGAGCGATTCCACCGTCGTGGGCATCCCGGGCCGCGTGGTGCGACGCAACGGGTGCCGCGTGATGGAGGAGGAGTTCGACGCGCGTCAGCATCGCGAGAGCATGCCGGACCCCGTGCACGAGGCCTCGATGATCAACCGCGAGGGCATCGCCGACAATCTGCGCCGCATCGAAGAGCTCGAGGGTCAGGTCGCCGAGCTGAGTGCGCTCGTGCGGGAGCTGACGGAGCGCGGGGGCGCATAGGCAGCCGCTGGATGCGGTTCCCCCCCCCTCTTTCGCCCGCATCGGGCGGCGCAACCCCGCCCATATGAATGCAGGCCAGAGGCTGTAAAGCCCCTGGCCTGCTAATTATTGATGGTGCCCCCGATACGATTCGAACGTACGACACCCGCTTTAGGAGAGCGGTGCTCTATCCCCTGAGCTACGGAGGCAATCTCGAAGATTCTAGCACACCGGAGCCGCATCGTTGCCCTCGGAAGGCGAGGGCGCCGCGAGCCGTTCGTCCACGTCCCCGGATCCGCCCGGCGCCTCCTCCGACGTAGCGATCTCCTTGATGGTCGTCTCGTTGCCCTGAAGCAGGTACGTCCGCTCGCTTCCGCAGTGGGGGCACGTGCGGCCGTGCTCGACCGTCCCGTAGGTCTCCCCGCACGCCTCGCAGAACGTGACCGCCGGAATCTCCTCTATGACCAGCTCGGCCCCTCGCATGAGGTCGTTTTTCGAGCACGCCCAATTCCAGCAGTCGGTCAGGTAGCTCGGGATGATGCCCGAGACCTCGCCCAGCTCGAGCGTGACGCTCGACACGCTTTGCAGGCCGTTCTGCTCCGCCACGCCCTCGACGCTGCGGATGATATGGAAGACGATACCGAGCTCGTGCATGCAGCAACTCCTTATCGAAACCCTCAAATAAGGGACAGGCACCGATTTGAGGTCGATGGATCGGCCGGGAACGAAGCCGCGACTAAGCCGGGCCGGGTGCTCCGGCGTCGGCCCTCTCCAACAAGGCGCACGCCCTGCGCTTGAACGCAGGGCCGCCGGGGCGGCCCCGCGTTTCGCTCGCAATCCCTCCGCGGCCCCGCCTCAAAAAGGTGCCTGTTCCCTTTTTGAGGCGGGGAAATGGGCTACTTCGACGCCTTGCTCCCGAAGCGAATCTTGATCTCGCGCTTGAGCGCGTACTTCGCCAGGCTCGGGATCTTCTTCTCGTACTTCACCATCGTGGAGCACTCCGGGTGCTCGCGATGCAGGTGAATCGCATCGAACGCGCACTTGGTGGTACACAGGCCGCAGCCGATACACTTGTTCTCGTCCACGATGGACGCACCGCAGCCCAGGCAGCGCGCCGTCTCGGCGCGCACCTGCTCCTCGGTGAAGGTCTCGACGCACTCGCGGAACGGCTCGGCCTTCTCGCGGGCGTAGTTGTGCACGGCGTCGCCGCGGCTCGCGGTGTCGTAGCTGCCGAAATCCACGTCGTCTCGGTTGAGCTCGCGATAGGCGCGCGGGTTGCGGCCGATGGTGAGCGTCGCGTCCTGCACGAAGCGGTGGATGGACACGGCGGCCTCGTGACCCGCCGCGATGGCGTCGATCGCGAACTTCGGACCGGTGTAGACGTCGCCGCCCACGAAGATATCGGGCTGAGCGGTCTGGTAGGTCTTGGGATCGGCGACGGCGCCCTGGCCGCGCCCGAGTTCTACGGCCTCGCCGTCCAGCAGGCCGCCCCACTCGATCGCCTGGCCGATGGAGAACACCACGCGGTCGGCAGCGACCGTGCGGGTCTCGCTCTCGTCGTAGGTCGGGTCGAAGCGACCCTCGTCGTTGAAGACGCGCAGGCAGCGCTTGAAGGTGATCTCGCGCACGCTGCCCTCCTCGTCGGCAACGACCGAGACCGGGCCCCAGCCGCAGGAGATGTGCACGCCGTCCTCGTTGGCCTCCGTGACCTCCTCGGCGCTCGCGGGCATGTCCTCGGCGCTCTCGAGACAGAACATCTCGACGTGCTCGCTGCCTAGGCGTGCGGCGGTGCGGGCGACGTCGATGGCGACGTTGCCTCCGCCCACCACGATGGTGCGGCCGGGCATGGCGGCCGCCTCGCCGCCGTTCTCCTGCTGCTCGGCGACACGGCGCAGGAAGTCGACGGCCACGGACACGCCCTCGGCGTCCTGGCCCGGGATGCCGGGCAGACGACCGCCCTGGCAGCCGATCGCCACGTAGAAGGCCTTGAAGCCCTGGTCGCGCAGCTCCGCCAGCGTCAGGTCGCGGCCGACCTCCACGCCGTAGCGGATCTCGACGCCCATCTCCTCGATGATGGCGACCTCGGCCTCGATGACCTCCTTCTCGAGCTTGTAGCGCGGGATGCCGTAGGTGAGCATGCCGCCGGGGCGAGCGCTCTTCTCGAAGATGACCGGCTTGTAGCCCTTCTCGGCTAGGTAGAACGCACAGGACAGGCCGGCGGGACCGGCGCCGATCACCGCGATCTTGTCGTCGAAGCCGCCCGTGCGCGTGGGCGTCACGACCTCGGGCACGTAGCGGTTCTCCGCCACGAGGTCCTGGTCGGCGATGAACTTCTTCACCTCGTCGATGGCCACCGCGGCGTCGACGCGGCCGCGGGTGCAGGCGTCCTCGCAGCGGCGGTTGCAGATGCGGCCGCAGATCGCGGGCAGCGGGTTCTCGCGCTTGATGAGGGCGAGCGCGTCGCGATAGCGACCCTGCGCGGCGAGCTTGAGGTAGCCCTGGACGGCGATGTGCGCCGGGCAGGCGGTCTTGCACGGAGAGGTGCCGGTGTCGTAGGTCTCGATACGGTTCTTGTTGCGGTAGTCGGGGCTCCACTTCTCCGGACCCCACTTCACGGCGTCCGGAAGCTCCTGCTTGGGATACTCCGGCACCTTGCCCGTGCTCGCGGCGCAGAGCTTCTGGCCGAGCTTGACGGCGCCGGCGGGGCACACCTCGACGCAGCGCCCGCAGGCGACGCACTTGTCGGTCTCGGTGCGCGCCACATAGGCGGAGCGAGAGAGGTTCGGCGTGTTGAACAGCTGGGAGGTGCGCAGCGCGTAGCAGACGTTCACGTTGCAGTTGCAGATCGCGAAGATCTTGTCCTCGCCGTCGATGTTGGTGATCTGGTGCACGAAGCCGTTGGCCTCGGCCTGGCGCAGCGTGTCATAGACCTCCTCGCGCGTGATGTAGCGGCCGCGGTCGGTCTCCACCACGTAGTCGGCCATGTCTCCCACGGCGATGCACCAGTCGTTCGGGTCGTCGCCGCAGCCCTCGCCCAGCTTCGCGCGGCTCATGCGGCAGCTGCACGCGCTCGCGGCGTACTTGCCGTCGTACTTGTCGAGCCAATGCTCGATGTGCTCGATCGAGACGGAGCGGTCCTCCATCTCGATGGCCTTCTCGACGGGGATGACGTGCATGCCGATGCCGGCGCCTCCGGGCGGGACCATCGGGGTGGCGCGGGCGAGCGCCCCCTTGGACGCCTGCTCGAAGAACTTCGCGACGGCCGGATGCTCGTCGATCTGCGACTGGCGCATGTTGAGGAACTCGGCGGAACCCGGCACGAGCATGGGCAGGACCCACTGCTTGGCGCGCTCGGGATTCTCCCAGTTGTACTCGATGAGACCGATGTAGCTCATCTCGTCGAGCAGCTTCTCGAGGTCGGCCTCCGGCAGGCCCGTCACCTTGACGAGCTCCGGCAGCGTGTAGGGGCGGCGCATCTTCATCTTGAGCAGGACATCGGCCATCTCGTCCGTCGTGACCTCGGCGAACGCCCAGTACTCGAAGGGCTTCAGCTCTTTTCTGCCCAGCAGGCGGTTGGTGCAGTGCTCGCACAGTGCCACGATCTTGGGACGCGGGCTCTCAGGGATGGGGGGCACGAACTCCGCGCCGATATCGGGCTCGGTGAAGGAGATGCCGGGGCCGTTCACGATCATGTTCGGTTTCCTTTCGCTCTTGCGAGGTCGTGTGTTCAGGAGGTGCCATCGGGCCTCAAAAGGGGGACAGGCACCAATTTGAGGCCCGTCAGCCGCAGTGGCGTGCCGTTGGGGACGCACCCCTGTCCAGAACCTCAAATTGGTGCCTGTCCCCTTTTTGAGGCGCGGAAGGCGCTAGGCGGTCTTCCACTCCGCCACGCGCGTGCGGAGCCAATCCGCCCACGCGTCTACGCCCTCCCCGGTCTTGGCGCTGATGGGGATGATCGTCGCGTTCGGGTTGCGCATGAGGATGTTCTCGCGCACGCGCTCCATGCTGAACGTGTCGAACGCCGGCAGGGCGTCGATCTTGTTGATGAGCACCACGTCGCAGATGCTGAACATGAGCGGGTACTTGAGCGGTTTGTCGTCGCCCTCGGGCACCGACAGGATCATCGCGTTGGCCGAAGCGCCCGTGTCGAACTCCGCGGGACACACCAGGTTGCCCACGTTCTCCAGAATCGCTAGGTCGACCGGCTCGCCGCCGCCCTCGGCCAGCAGGCCCTCCAGGCCCTGCTCGGTCATGTAGGCGTCGAGGTGGCACATGCCGCCCGTGTGCAGCTGGATGGCGCGCACGCCGGTCTCGGCCATGGTGCGGGCGTCGACGTCCGAGTCGATATCGGCCTCCATCACCGCAATGGCCATCTCCCCGCGCAGCGCCTCGACGGTGCGCGTGAGCGTCGTCGTCTTGCCCGACCCGGGACTCGACATAAGATTGAGCAGGAACGTGCCCTGCTCGCGCAAGCGCGCGCGGAGCTCGTCCGCCTTGCGGTCGTTGTCCGCGAACACGCTCTGCTTGACCTCGATCACTCGGACATCGTCCATGGCGATCCCTCCCCTGCCGTTTATGGCGTACCTCATGACAATTTGTCACGTTTAGTGTTGACGAAACGTCAACAAAGTTCAAGACTATATTCGCCAGAACGTCCGATTGAACGCCAAAGGGGGGGGACCATGGCGGTCGAGACCTTCAAACACCACGAGCGCCTTCCGCACGACGCCCGACGGGGCGAGATCCTCGCCGCGGTTCGCGCCATCTGCTCCGAGCGAGGCCTCTCCCGGCTCTCCATCTCCGCCGTGACGGAGCGCGCCGGATGCACGCGCTCGCTGTTCTACCATTACTTCCCCACCAAGGAAGACGCGATCGAGGCGGCGCTGGACGAGAGCATCGACCGCTTCCTCGAGCGACTCGAGGCCTGGAACGGAGCGCGCGAGCTCGGCGATATCGAAGGCGCGCTCGACAGCGTCTCGATCATGCTGAAGGACATGATCCTCGGCGACAACGACCTGCCGCACTCCCTCGCGTCGGGCGGCAACGCCTCGATCTACACCGCGTTCGTGAACCGCGTCGCCGACCGCTGCGCGCGCTACCTCTGCGACACGACCGCAGCCGACTTCGCCGCGCACCACGAGGTCCGCATCGACCACGTCTACGAGACCTTCTACGTGCTCATCTGCGGCCTGATCATGTTCATCCGCACGCATCCCGACGCACCGGCATCCACCGTGAAGGACATCATCGCCAGCACCCTGCACATCGAGGGCTACACCGATAAATATCCCGAACGGCGGCCGACCCGCTAACCGGCGCGCTCGCCGC
Source organism: Collinsella sp. (assembly GCA_048318985.1). Lineage (GTDB taxonomy): Bacteria > Actinomycetota > Coriobacteriia > Coriobacteriales > Coriobacteriaceae > Collinsella. Next base: position 25,492 of record DBFEBE010000101.1, on the reverse strand, counting down.
GCTCCCGACGTGGGGACGGCCCCGTGCCGGGAGCGGCGTGCAGGACGGTGTCTGCGCGCGCCGCAGGCTCTCGGGAGCGGCGCGCCGAAAGTATTGACGTTTTGTCAACTAAGCCCGGGTACGGGCTGAGATAGAAAGGGGAACCTATGTTGTTCCAGGTCTATGGCGAGAACGCCATGTTCCAGTGGTTGGGCTGGGTGATGGTCTTCGTCGGCCTCATCCTTGCCAACGAGATCGCCCGTCGCTCCAAGATCGGCGGCATCGTGTGCTTCCTCGGCCTTCCGGCAGTGCTCACGGTCTACTTCATCGCCATCTACGTGTGCGCCGGGATGGGACAGGAGTGGGCACTCAACAACCCCACGTACGTGCACATGAACAGCTGGTTCCACTACGCGAAGCTCTACGCCGCCACCGCGGGGTGCATCGGCTTCATGATGCTCAAGTACGGTTGGGGCAGCATCGGCCGCTCCCACTGGTTCAAGGCCTTCCCCTTCGCGATCGTCGCCATCAACATCCTGATCGCCGTCGTCTCCGATTTCGAGAGCGCCGTCCGCGCGTTCGGCACCACGTGGGTCTCCTCCGAGGGCGTCACGCTCATGGGAGGCTGGCACAACGTGTTCAACGGCATCGCCGGCCTGATCAACATCTTCTGCATGACCGGCTGGTGGGGCATCTACACCTCCAAGAAGAAGGACGACATGCTCTGGCCCGACATGACTTGGGTCTTCATCGTCGCCTACGACCTCTGGAACTTCTGCTACACCTACAACTGCCTCCCCACGCACGCCTGGTACTGCGGTCTCGCCCTTCTGCTGGCGCCGACCGTCGCCAACGCGCTTTGGAACAAGGGCGGCTGGATCCAGAACCGCGCGAACACCCTCGCCCTTTGGTGCATGTTCGCCCAGGTGTTCCCCATGTTCCAGGACTACAGCGTCTTCTCCACGCAGTCCGTCAACAACCCGCAGGTCAACCTGGTCGTCTCCATCATCGCCCTCGTCGCCAACATCGCCGCGCTCTGCTACATCGTCTATCGCGCGAAGAAGCTCGGCGTGAACCCCTACAAGCACGAGGTGTTCCGCGGCACGCGCGACTACGAGCTCGCCATGGACCGCGCCGAGTAGCGCACCTGCGCGCAAGCTTGACGCACCTCGGTTCGTACGGCCCTCCCCGCGCCCTCGTCGGCATGGGGAGGGCTTTTCATATCGCCGCCCCATCGCCGGCATGCGCGGCGGGGCGGCCGTGCGGGCCGCGCACGAGACCCGCGCTTCGTAAAATGGGTATCATGGAGAGGCCCCTTCTTGGGGGCCTTCGTTGTCCAATCGCCGCAATCGAGGAGTCGAGATGTCCCAGAACCGCAAGATGCTCAAGATCTTCAGCCTGATCCAGGTGCCGATCGCGCTCGCCGCGCTCGTCATGGGCGCACTCACCCTCGCGGGCAGCTCCGCAGCGGGCGGAAACGCCTCGGTCCTCGGAATCGAGCTTGCGGCATCGCTCTGGCAGACCATCCTCGGGGACGCCGCCATCGCCGGCGGCGTGCTTGCGCTCGTCTCCGCGTCCTTCGGGATCCGCGGCGCGAACCGACCGAGCTCCCTCGGCAGCCACCTGCCCGTCTCCGCCCTGAGCGCCGTCGCCGGCGTCGTCGCCGCGCTCGGCTGCACGGTGAGCCTGAACGCAGGCGTCGCGGGCGTCGCGCTCGCGATCTGCGCGGTCCTCGCATGCGTCTACGACCGCAAGGTGGTCAAGGAGCTCGATCGCTAGGCCGCGCGCCACTCGAGCCCCATGCACCGATGGCCCGGACCCGCCGCGACCCAGAAGCCCTTATCGATGCGCCATCCGCGCCCGCACGCCAACAGCGCCCCCCCGATTAAGGGAGGCGCTGTTTTTATGATTATCATATTTGCATATTCGTATTATTATATTCGTCTATCTGAATAGGTGTTTCAGCAGCGACAAGACATGGCAGCGCGGAATTCCGAAGGTGGCACGAAACCCCGTCGAGTCGGTACGGCATTCCCTCGAATGCCGCTATCGCGGCACCGCATCAACACCATATCGCCCCTCAACGACTGCCATATACGCATGGAGCTGCGAGCGCATAGCTCAAAAACGCCTATGCACGCATGCGCCGCACATCCCGAATACCGACTCGACGGGGTTTCGTGCCATCTTCGCGATTCGGCGCAGATTAAGAGCGGGATCGCCCGTTTTTCTGGTCCCCGAGAGCCTCGATGGGGCAGCGACGCCCAGACCTCGCCTAGATCAGCCCGAAGTGCGCAAGGGCCGTCGCCACGCCGTCGTCCTCGACGGAATCCGTCACGTACGCGGCAGCCTCCTTCACGGAGGGCATCGCGTTTCCCATCGCGACCGGCACGTCCACGGCGGCGAGCATCGCCAGGTCGTTCTCGGAGTCGCCGAACCCGTAGGTGAGCTCGGGTGCGCACGGGAGCGTCTCGACCGCGCGCTTCACGCCCGTCCCCTTGTCCACCCCGCGCACATTCGCCTCGTACATGCCGAGCCCCAGATTGCTGAGCACGAACTGCCCCTCGAGCTCGGGCCACACCGCGTGGGCGCGCTCGTACGAAGACTCCTCGAAGCAGAATTTCGTGAACCCCATGCCCTCGGTCTTCTCCAAAAACGTCTCCGCGTCCGCATACGTGGGAAGGAACTCGAAACCGTTGTAGCGCTCACCTGAGGGCGCCGCGACGATGCAGGTCTCGGATCCCTCGTACATGACCGTCGCCCCAGCGTCGAGCAGGATTCCCACCGTTTTCGCAAGCAGCCCCCGCTCGATCACGTCCTCGTGCACGACGCGGCCGTCGATGGAGACCGTCGCGCCGGCGCTCGAGACGATGCCCGTCGGCTTGAGCGCGAGCAGCCCGTCGGACACCGTGCACAGGGGTCGGCCCGTGCAGATGAACGTCTGGTACCCCCGCTCGCGAAGGCGCAGGAAGGCCGAGACGACCGCATCGCTCGGACGCCCGCTTGCGATGTTGTCGGCTATGCTCATGCCGGGACGGTGCCAAACGATCGTGCCGTCGACGTCGAAGAACAGGGCGGCGGTTGCAGGGACGCGCTCCATGGGGTCTCCTCTCATAGAATGACTGCTCGCTACTGTAGCACGGAGCCCGAAACGGGACACGAAGCGTGTGCAATCCGCGTAGGCCCCCAAGTGCGGCGGCACGCTCCCCGTATAATGGTGCCCACCGCGCCGAACCGCACGCCGACGCAGGTCGGACGCAGATCGACTCGAACCCGATACACACGACGCCGCAGGCGCACGCACTGCGGCGCGCAAGGCCCCATTCGAAAGAGGCTCACCATGGAATTCTTCGCAAGCTGCCCCGAGGGCTTCGAGAGCGCGCTCGCGCAAGAGCTGCGCCGGATCGGCCTCGCGCAGGTGCGCAAGCTCAAGGGGCGCGTCAGCTTCACCGGCGACGTCGTCGACGCCGAGCGCGCGTGCCTCTGGTCCCGCCTCGCGAGCCGCATCTTCGCGGTCGTCGCGCGCTTCGAATGCGGCGATGCGGACGACCTGTACGACGGCACGTTCGCCATCACATGGGAAGACATCCTCCGTCCGGGCGCCACGGTCGCCGTCACGTGCCGAGGAACCACCGATACGCTCAGGAACTCGCATTTCTCGGCGCTTCGCGTCAAAGACGCGCTGTGCGACCGCCTCTCCCAGCAGACCGGACGACGGCCCGATGTGGACACGGAGAACCCGGACGCCCGCATCGCGCTCTCCCTGCGCGGGGCCCGCGCAAGCCTGCACCTGGACCTCTCGGGCGAGCCCTTGTTCCGCCGCCTGCCCCGCGAGGCCACGCGTGCGGGCGCGGCACACGTGCTGCGCCCCGACTACGCCGCGCTCGCGCTCTCCGAGGCGGGCTGGTTCGACCTCTGCGGGCAGGAAGCCGAGGACGCCGGCGTCCCGATGCTCGTCGACGCCTGCTGCGCGGGCGGGGGCATCGTGCTCGAGGGGGCGCATGCCCTGCTCGACCGCGCACCCGGCCTCACCCGAGCCCACTGGGGATTCGAGGGCTGGGCGCACCACGACCCCGACGCCTGGGCGGCCCTGCTCGAGGAGGCGGACGCCCGCGCCGAGGCGGGGGCGAACCCCCGCGGACGCATCCTCGCGACGGACGTCTCCGGGGACGCGACGGCGTACGCGCGCCGCGTGCTGAAAGCCGCGGGCGTCGCGCGGTGCGTCACGTTCGCCCAGCCCGACGTCGACAAGATCCTGCCCAAGCTCGGACTCGCCGACGATGCCGAAGCGCAGCGCGCCGCGCTGGTCGCCGACACCACCGAATGCCCCCTCTCGAAGCTGAACCGCGTGCTCAACCTTGTAGGCGACCTTCGCGCCACCGCCTCGTTCGGCTCCGCGAGCGTCGTCGCCCTGTGCCGCGACGAGCTGCTCGAGCGCGCGCTCGGCCCCGCGAGCGACGCGTACACCGTCAAACCCAACAACGAGGACGCGACCCTTGCGGCATGGCGGAGCGACCGCCCCGCTCAGGCGGAAGGTGCCCCGCGCGCAGGCACGCAGGGCGAATCGGCCGTTGACACGGGAACGACCCTGATCGATACGGGAGACGGCGCGCCGGTCCCGGTGCTCGTCCCGGAATCCGCGCAATTCGCCGCGCGCCTGAGGAAGGTCGCCCGGCAACGCCGCAAGTGGGCCAAGCGCGAGGGAGTCACCTGCTACCGCATATACGATGCGGACCTCCCCGACTACGCCGCCTCGATCGACCTCTACGAGAGCGCGGGCGACGCGACCGACCGCCGGCTCGTCATCTCCGAATACGCGGCGCCCAAGTCCATCGACGCCTCGCTCGCCCAGGCGCGCTTCATGGACATCCTGACGCTCGCCCCGCGCGTGCTCGGCGTCGACGCCGAGCACGTCGCCGCGCGCGCACGGACCCGCTCCCGCGGCGGGTCCCAGTACGCACAGGGCGGCAAGGCCGCAGCGGGCGGCGTTCGCGAAACAGGAGGCGGCGAGCGGTCGGGCAAGCGGGGCGGCGGCAACCCGTCCCAGCCCTTCCTGATCGAGGAGGGCGGACTCACCTTCGAGGTCAACTTCGACGATTACCTGGACACCGGCATCTTCCTCGACCACCGCGTCACGCGCGGGCTTGTGCGCGAGCACGCCAAGCAGGCGCGCTACTTCCTCAACCTCTTCGCCTACACCGGGACGGCGACCTGCTACGCGGCGGATGCGGGCGTCGAGGAGACCGTGACCGTCGACCTCTCCAACACCTACCTCGACTGGGCTGAGCGCAACATGGAGCGCAACGGCTTCATGGGCCACAACCACTACTTCGTGCGCGACGACGTCCTCGCCTGGATCCGCGATCAGCGCCAGACCCGAAACCGGTGGGATCTCATCTTCTGCGACCCTCCCACCTTCTCCAACTCCTCGAAGATGGGCCGGCGCACCTGGGATGTCCAGCGCGACCACGTCGACCTGCTCGTCGGGGTCTCGCGCCTGCTCACGCGCGACGGCGAGGCCATCTTCAGCTGCAACCTGCGCACCTTCCGCCCCGACACCGCCGAGCTCGCGCGGGCGGGCGTGGTGCTGACCGACATCACCGCCGAGACCATCCCCGAGGACTTCGCGCGGAACCCGCGCATCCACAAGTGCTACCTGGTGCGCCGCTACGAGATCGAGGAGGCGATGCGGCTCGCCGGCTTCACCGACGCCGAGATCGCCGCGCGCCGCGCGGAGCTCGCGACGCGCCAGCCCCGCGCGCGCGAACCCCGGCGCCAGGAGCGCTCCCGCAGCTGACCGAGCGTTCGGGCGGCCAGCTCGCCAACTCGCCGCAGCCCCATAAAAATGCCTGTTCAAACGCCATGTCCTTCGCTTCTTCGAAGACATGGCGTTTACCGTGCGCAGCATCTATAATGTCTTGCAATCACGGCGGCGCGCCGCGCCGCCCGCATCGTCAAGGAGCACCAACGACAATGTCACAAGCAATCGAATCGACCAGTGAGGCCCCGTCGTCCAAGACCGGGTCGCACGCCATCCCCGTGAGCATCGGAGCGATGCTCGTCACGCTCGGCGTCGTGTACGGCGACATCGGCACGTCGCCCATGTACGTCACCAAGGCGCTGCTCGCCGGCCAGGGCGGCATCATGACGGTCACCGAGGAGTTCATCCTCGGCGCCCTCTCGCTCGTCATCTGGACGGTGACCCTGCTCACCACCGTGAAGTACGTCCTCATCTCGCTGAAAGCCGATAACCACGGCGAGGGCGGCATCTTCGCCCTCTACAGCATCGTGCGCAAGTACGGCAAGTGGCTCATCATCCCGGCGATGCTCGGCGGCGCCGCGCTGCTCGCCGACGGCGTGCTCACCCCCGCGGTCACCATCACGACGGCGATCGAGGGCCTGCGCACCATCCCCGCCGTCCACCGCATCATGGGCGACAACCAGATGAACGTCGTCATCATCACGCTCGTCATCGTGTGCCTGCTGTTCGCCGTCCAGCGCGCCGGCACCTCCAAGATCGGCCGCGCCTTCGGCCCCGTCATGACCTTCTGGTTCCTGTTCCTCGGCGGCGCCGGGCTCGTGCACATCCTGGGCAACCCCATCGTGCTCGCGGCCTTCAACCCGCTGCGCGGCATCGCGTTTCTGCTGAGCCCCAACAACCATGCGGGCATCATGATCTTGGGCAGCTGCTTCCTCGCCACCACCGGCGCCGAGGCGCTCTACTCCGACCTCGGCCACGTGGGACGCGGCAACATCTACGCCACCTGGCCGTTCGTCAAGATCTGCCTCATCCTGTCCTATCTCGGCCAGGGCGCCTGGCTTCTGGCCAACGCCGGCAACGCCGACCTCCTCGCCATCGAAGACCTCAACCCGTTCTTCCAGATGCTCCCCGAGATGGTGCGCCCGTTCGGCGTCCTGCTTTCCACCTGCGCCGCCATCATCGCCAGCCAGGCGCTCGTCACCGGCGCGTTCTCGCTCGTGTCCGAAGCGAGCCGCCTCGACCTCATGCCGCACATGCAGATCTTCTACCCCGCCGAGACCAAGGGTCAGCTCTACATCCCCATGGTCAACAACGTCATGTGGGTCGGCTGCGTCATCGTCGTCCTGCTGTTCCAGAGCTCTGCGCACATGGAGGCCGCCTACGGGCTCGCCATCACCATCACGATGATCTGCACCTCGCTGCTGCTCTTCTTCTACCTGCACGGCGTGCGCAAGATGAAGGCGTTCCCCTGGGTGTTCGTCATCTTCTTCGTCGCGCTCGAGGGCTTCTTCTTCGTGTCCTCCCTCACCAAGTTCTTCCACGGCGGTTACTTCACCATCCTCATGGCGGCCCTCATCATGGGCATCATGGTGAGCTGGTACAACGGCAGCCGCGTCGAGCGCCGCCAGTACACGATGCTGCCCGTGCGCAACTACCTCGACCAGCTCGACCGCCTGCGCGCCGACACGCACTACGAGACCATCTGCGACAACCTGGTCTACCTCACCAACAGCACGTCGACCGACATGCTCGACCGCGACATCCTGTACTCCATCTTCGACAAGCACCCCAAGCGCGCCAACGCCTACTGGGTCCTCAACGTCGAGGTCACCGAGCAGCCGCACACCTTCGAGTACTCCGTCGAGAACTACGGGACCGACTACTTCTTCCGCGTGCACCTGCACCTGGGCTACAAGGTCAACCAGCGCGTGAACGCCTACCTGCGGCAGATCATCTCCGACCTCTCCGCTTCGGGTGAGCTGCCCCCGCAGATCCACGACTACTCCGTGTACCGGGAGCCGGGCACCATCGGATCGTTCAAGTTCTGCATGGTGCGCAAGACCCTCGCCCCCGAGTCCGACGTGGAGTCCCAGGAGCGCCACGCCATCGCCCTCAAGTACGCGATCCGCCGCTTCGCCGGCTCGCCGGTGCAGTGGTTCGGCCTCGAGAACTCCAACGTGTTCTATGAGTACGTGCCCCTGTTCACCAAGTTCAAGCCGGTCGACCGCATCAAGCGCGTGGAGGTCGATCGGTAACCCGCGGCCCCGCCGGCCCGCTCCATACGCACGGAAAGCGCCCTCGCCTCCCTTGACGTGGAGACGAGGGCGCTTCCATGCCGACACGGCGGGCCATCGCCGTACCCGAAAGGAGGCTGGCGCCCGGCGTGCGGTCGGGGCGGGCAGGTGCGGCGGGGTCGATGCGCGGCGCGCCCGAAAGGTCTCGGGAGGGAGGCGGCGCACCGATCGCCCAGATTCGCCGCGCACAACGGCTACCAGGCCTCGCCGACCCAATTCTTGATCCACAGCTCCATCGAGCGGGACATCTCCGCCATGAACGGGCTCGTGTGCTTCCGCGTGTAGATGTCCACCACGCGCTCGCCGGCCTCGCGCGCATGCGGGCGGAACATCGCGTCCATCTCCGCCACCTGGGCATCCAGGGTCGCCGCATCGGCCCGGCGGTAGCGCTCGGGCATGACGAGGTTCTCGCGCGGATGCGGGGTCTGCGGACGGGCCTTCGCGGGGACGCCGAGGATCAGCATCGAGAGCGGAAGGGTGTGCTCCGGCAACCCGAGCAGGTCGCGCACCTCCTCCGCCTGCTCCACCACGTCGCCGATATAGCAGCTCCCGAGGCCGACCGCCTCCGCGGCGATCACCGCGTTCTGCGCCGCGATCACGGCGTCCTGGGAAGCGATCGCGAGGTCGCCGAGTCCCGGATGGCGCTTCGCCGCGCAGCCGTGGAGCTCGCAGAACGCGTCCTCGAAGCAGCCCACGTGCTCGAACAGGTCGATCCACTTGCAGTAGTCGACCACGAACACGAGCGCCCACGGCGCATGGGCGATCATGGGCTGGTTATCGCAGAGCACGGAGAGACGGTCGAGCGTGGCCTGCTCGCGAATGTCGATGATCGAGTACATCATCATCGCGCCTGCGGACGGGGCCCGGCTCGCGGCGTGCAGGACCGCTGCACGCTGGGCGTCCGTGACCCCCGCCGACTCGTCGAATTTGCGCGTCGACGTTCGACGATCGATGAGCGCGAGCGCATCCGGAGCGGGCGACGTGCCGCCCATGGCGTCATTAGGTTCCATAAGACCTCCCTTTTCGTGGATTTATACATATTTTAAGCTGGTAGAAGGCGTCGCTGACAGAATATCGACAAACGCGGGGTACCATGGTCAGTTGCTTCCGCGGGCGTTCGGCCCGCAGCTTCCATACACCTCATCGCCCGCATGCGCGCCCGTGCGCACGCGCCCAGAAGGAGCCTCCATGCCCGTCGCCCTCCTGACCGCCCTCTGCCTGGCCCTGAACCTCGCCGGCATGACCCTCGCAATACGCCGCGCCGGCGGCATCCGGTCCGTCGGTGCGACCGCCGTCGCATGGGCATGCCCCTTCATGGCGTTCCAGCTCTTCATCGCGATCTGGTCCGGCATCGGGCTCGTCGAGCAGGACATCCTGGGGACGCTCGCCTTCAACGCCGCGGCGGTCGCGGCATGCCAGCTCTCCGTCCGCCGAGCCGAGATGCACGCGCGCATCGACGCCTGGCTCACCGAGCCCCAGCGCCGCGCCGAGCGCCTCACGTTCCGCCCCGACTGCTCCGCCTGCGATAAGGCCGACCGCTGCGCGCTCCACCCCGACGCGAACAAGCCCGGAGCCGTCGCGCGTCTCGCCGCGACGATCGGGTCGACGCTGAGGCGCCCCGCGGTCGCACGCGTGCTCGCCATCATGCTTGCGGGCGTCTTCGCCACCCTTGCGCTCGAGATCCCCTCGAATCACGACCTCGGCTGGATGTACCCGCTCTGCCTGCTGCTCGAATGGTCACTCGTCACCGCGCTGCTCGGCGGGCTGTTCTTCCTGTTCCAGCGTCGCGGAGCCGCTCCCGCCGTCCTCTCCTTCATCTTCTTCGGCATCGGCGTCGCCGAGTACTTCGTCGTCACCTTCAAGTCCATGCCCATCGCGCCGGGCGACCTGTCCGCCCTGTCCACGGCCGCCGCGGTCGCTGGGACCGGATACACCTACACCCTCTCGGCCTTTTGCCTCTACGCATTCGCCCTGCTGTGCCTCGGCCTGCTGACCTGCGAGGCCTGCCCCCTCATCCGCGGGGAGCGGGATGCGAGCGGCCGACGGGCGACCGCCGTCAACCTTTTGGTCGCGCTGTGCTGCCTGGGCGGCGTCGCCGGACACGTCACGCTCATCGACTACTACCACACCCTGCAGATCCAGGTGTACACGTGGCGCCCGCTCGAGAGCTACTACCGCCAGGGCTTCCTGCCGAGCTTCATCTCCGGGGCCCAGACGATCAAGCCGCCCAAGCCCGAGGACTACTCCGTCGAAGCTGCCGAGAGCCTGCTCTCCGAGTACGCCGACGCCTATGACGACGGCGAGCAGGCGACGAGCACCGCGCGCGCGGAGGCCGCCGCCCAGTTTGACGCCGAGAAGCCCACGGTCATCGCCATCATGAACGAGACGTTCGCCGACCTCTCCATCTACCAGCAGCTTCACGCCGGGTATACGGGACCCGAATACTTCAACGGTCTCGCCGACTGCCTGCAGCGCGGCACGCTCTACGTCTCCGCCTACGGTGGCGGAACCTGCAACACCGAGTTCGAGTTCCTCACGGGCAACTCCATGGCGAACCTCGGCACCGGCGTGTACCCCTACACGATCTATAACCTCACGGACACCGAAAACCTCGCTGCGCAATTCAAGGGGCTCGGCTACGACACCACTGCGATCCACCCCAACCACGCCACCAACTGGAACCGCGAGAACGTCTACAGCGACTTCGGCTTCGACCGGTTCCTGTCCATTGCCGACTACCAGGGGGCGGAGACCCTGCGCGGCATGGTGACGGACGCCGCCACGTACGACTCGATCCTCACCATGCTGGATGAGAACGAGAACCCGCAGTTCATCTTCGATGTGACCATGCAGAACCATTCCGGCTACAACACCGGGCTCATCCCCGCGGACAAGCAGGTCAACCTCTCCATCGACGGCATGAGCGATCCCGAGGTCAACGAATACGTCTCCCTCATCCAGGAGTCCGACCGCGCGCTCAAGGACTTCCTCACGAGCCTCCGCTCGCTCGATCGCAAGGTCGTGGTCGTGTTCTTCGGCGATCACCAGCCGTTCTTCCCCGACACCTTCAACGACCAGTGGTTTGCCGGCGAGGACGAGGCGGTGCACCAGGAGCGCCTGTGGCAGACGAGCTATATCATCTGGGCCAACTACGATGTCGACGGCACGATGCAGTCCAGCGTGCGCGACGACCTGTCCGTCAACTACCTCGGGGCAGAGCTCATGCAGCTCATCGGCGCGCCGCTGAGCGACTACCAGAAGGCGCAGCTCACGCTGCGCGAGGCGCTGCCCGCCATCAACACGACCGGCTTCGAGGACTCCGCGATGCGCTGGTATCTCGCGACCACCGAAACCGATGGCCAGCAGGGCAACACCGCGCTCGCCGCCGCCGAGAAGGCGCGGAAGGATTGCGCGATGATGCAGTACTACGAGATGTTCGGGGACGGCTCGCAGATCTACACCGAGCACGCGCAGACCGCGGCGAACGAGACCAACCCCAACCTCGATCCGGGAACGACGAAGATCAAGTAATCCGCAGCGCACGCGCCGACGCAGCCGCGACAACGCAACCGCAACGCGAGGCCCGCTGACCGCCCCTCGGCAGTCGGCGGGCCCATCCAATACAGGGGCGCATGCTTGAATAGATAGCGGGAGATGCGGGCCGACGGCTCCCTACATGCCGCGCAGACGCCCTGCCAGGCGATCAAGCACCTGGGGAGAGATGCCTGCATGGCCCTCGAGATACGCCCGCGCCGTTCCGTACCGCTCATGGAGATGCACGAGCGTCAACTCCATCTCGGACGGCACGGCCTCGAACAGGCAGCGCGGGGCGCGGCGGCGCAGGGCGATCGACACGGCGACGCGCTGCGCGCGCAGCCCGCGCCCAAGATAGCGCTGGGTGGCAGCGTAGTCCGCCACGATGTCGCCATCGGATACGCCCGCAAGACCGAGGAGCAGCATCGCGATGACGCCCGTGCGGTCCTTGCCCGCCCGGCAGTGGAACAGCGCGCACCCCGGCGCCCCATCCGAATCGAGGGCCGTCATGACCTGGGCGATGCTGGCACCGTCGTTATCGAGTAGGCTCTTGTACACCGTGAGCATGCGGTCCGGAAGCGCATCGCGGAACCCGTTTGAATTCAGCTGGTCGAGCATGGGGACGTGCGTGTAGACCACGCCATCGCGACCGCCGGCGTACGGATCCGGCCAATGGGACACCTCGAATCCGCTGCGCAAGTCCACCACGCGCGCCAGGCCGCCGTCTCCATACGAACGCAGGAACGCGAAGTCGGCCTCGCGGAGACGCCGGAGCGACGGAGCGCGCAGGAAGACGCCTGCGGCCGTGATGCCGCGCCTGCCGTCCTCATCCGTAAACGCCAGGCCACCGAGATCGCGCACGTTATGGACGTGCCCGAGAGGGAGCTCGCCGCGATCGGGCGCGGCCGACGGCGCATGCGAGTCGCAGGCACCGGCAGCTCGGACCCCTTCTGGCTCCGTTTTCATTCCCGCCTCCTTCGCGACGAAATCGGGGCACCCCGGCCATCGCCGAAGCGCCCCTCGTAGCCTACATGGTAGCGCCTCCATCGACGCGATTTCTTACAGAGTGCTTACGTCTCGCAGAGGGTCGATGCGAAGGATGGGCACGGACCGCAGCGGCGTAGGTCACCGTTTTCGCTGGAGGGCATGCGGGTGCCAGGCGACACGGATTAGAGGGAATCCTCACCTCGATCGTGCGCGAACTTCCGCCCGAGGACACCGGCCACGAGCGCGCCGACACCCAGGATTCCGACGGCTGCCGAAGGGTTGGCATCTCCCGTCTGAGGCAATCCACCGTTCGTCTTGCCCGGGGTCCCCGAACCCGAGCCAGTGCTTCCACTCGAGCCGGAGCCGGACCCCGCTCCGGTGCCGGTACCCGTGCCGTTGCCGGTGCCGCCGCCGTTGCCGCTGTTGCCGCCGCCGTTGCCGTCATCGGACCCACCGGCACCGCCCGCCGCCCAGTCGGGATCGGTGAGCGCCGCGCCCAGCGCGAGCGCGCGGTCGGTCGTCGTGTTGGAATCATGCGTCAAGGTGTAGAGCGCACCGTAGGCCAGCTCGGCGACCGACGGGATGTTGGGGATCATGTTCGCGGGATTTTCGCCCAGGAAGCCCAGCACGGAGCCGACGCTGCTCGCGACGAGGCCGATCAGCGTGATGGGGCCCGACCCCTGATCCTTCACGCACAGGTCGGACAGCTTCAGGCTCACCTTCTTCAGCAGCTTGGTCAGCGCGGCGAGGTTGTCCTCCTCGTTCAGCGCGGCGCGCAGGAAGCTGATAAGCGAGCCGTCGGCAGCCGCCTCGCCCGCCTCGTCAGCACCCGTGAGCTTGATGTTCGCCGTGGCCTGCTCCACCCAGGCAGGGCAGGTCTCATCGCCGAAGAGATGGTCGCCGTATGCGAACTTGATAAGGTCGAACAGGGTCTTCCCCTCGGCATCAACCTGCTGCGCGAGCAGCGTCTCGACCAGCGCGCGCAGCAGCGCGAGGGTATCCGGCTTGCCCTTCTGCAGGATCTCCGTGTCGATCTTGGAATAGATCGTCGCCATGAACTTCGCGAAGGACGCGTCATCGATGTAGTAGGACCAGTACTGGCCCGCTGCATACGTCATGGGAGTCGCTGCCGCCACCGCCTCAAGCTCGGCGAGCGCCTCGGGCGTGGGGTCGAGCGCGAACGTCTGCACGCCCTGGGCCTGAACGTCCATGCGCTCGAGGATGATGCGGGAAGCGGCGCCATCGACCCAGATGCCCAGCGTGCCGTAGCTCTTGATCAGCACGCTCAGGTCGCCCAGGTCCATCCTGATCGCCGTGTCCTGGGACTGAGGCAGCGCCGTGCGCAGCAGGCGGAACAGCGTTGCGTCGAGCGCGTCCGCCGTCACGCCGCTGATGCCGAAATTGCCCAGGAGCCCAGCGAGCGCAGGCTTCACGCCGCCATTCGACACCAGCTCGTCCATCATCGGAGAGACCAGCGCATCGGCGACCATCGTCTTCACCACGTCGACGGATAGCAGATGTTCGTCGCCATAGGCGGTGATGTCCTCGATGGCCTGCAGCTCGTTCGTGGCGAAGTCCCGATAGTCGACCGCGCCCAGCGCGTGGTTCTCCACGGCGAGCGTCGCGTTCACCGTCGCCGTACCGGCCTCGCGTTCCCACGAAAGCGTGGCGAAGCGGATGTCGCTCGGATAGGTGACGGTCGCGCAGGTCTCGATGTCGTAGAGCACGTTGCCCGCATCCGTCGTGATGCTCGCGATGTCGTTCGCGTGCATATGGCCGGTGAACACCGCGGAGATGCCCGCATCGGCGTAGCGGCGCTGGCACTCCTCGTAGTTATCCGCCAGGTACTCACCCATAAGCTGGGGCTCCATGTCGAAATGTGGCACGACGCCGTGATGCTGCATCGCGATGACGATGTCGCCGGCGGCGCGGGCCTGCTTCGCCTGGCTCTCGACCCAGGCGAGCAGCTTCTCGCCCACCACGCCCGAGGTAACGTGCTCGTCGCGATCGAGGCCGTTCTGGTCACTGGAATACTTGCCGGAGTCGACCACGATCAGCGTGATGCCCTTGACGGGACGCACCACGTAGGAGAGGCTACCGCCGCGCGTGCCGCCCTCATCGAACTTCGCGATGGCGGCATCGTAGCCGCAATCGGCCCACAGGTCCTTGAATGCGAGGGGATCGACCAGGTCGGTATGCTCTGCGACATCGCTGGAGAAGTCACGGCCGTTGTCGTCGTTGTTGATATCGTGGTTGCCGTTGATGACGCAGAAGAGCGTCTGCTTGCCGGCCGCCGCGAGCTCCTTGCGGGCGGCGACGATCTTGTCGTGCACCTCGGTATGGCAGATCAGCGCGCCGTCCTTGGTAAGATCGCCGGAAACGAGCACCAGATCGGGCTGGTATGCCACGATCTCCGCCAGAGCCTTGTCGATAATCGCGCCGGATTCCTTGAACATCTTGCGGTCGGAATTCTCCGCGATCGTGAAGTCCTCGCAATCCGACCACAGGCTCTTCGAGAAGTAATGGAGGTCGGATAGATGGGCGATCTTGATCTGCTGGGGATACTCGGCGCCGGACCCTGCCGTCTCGGCGGCCGCCTCGGCTGGGCTCATCGAGCACGCGGCAGCAGCGACACCCGCGCCCACGACGGAGAAACGAACGAAATTGCGACGGCTTATCGTCTGTTGCGGCATAACACTGGCTCCCATCACGCATGTGCATAGAAAAGACCGCGATGCGGTCCGCACTCAAGTATGGGGAGCACGTGTTAGCACAAGAGCGAATCGATGTCAGCTCATCGGCATGATCGTGTAAGGACCATCATGCGTTCACTCGAATAGTTAGCATTCTGCAAAGACCTCGATTGGGGCCTCAGATTGGGGACAGGCACTTTTTTGAGACCCAAGGGGCTGCAGGGGCCCGCCTCGCTCTTTTGGCGCGCGCCCCTGCACCCATCGCCTCGCCCCAGGCCGGGCCTCGGATCGGCGCCCGTTTCCCCAGGCCGGGCCTCGGGTCGGCGCCCGTCCCCTTAGGCCGGGCCGGGTCTCAGATTGGTGCCTGTCCCCTATTTGAGAGGTGCCGATCCGAGGTTGCGGCTATAGGTCGCGCGCGGAATAGATGCGCAGGGAGATTGCACAGCTCGCCGCGTAGCACACCAGGCCGAACGCGCACGTGCCGGCGGCGAACGCCGCCAGGCCCTCCGGCGTCTCGGCAAAAGCCAGCGCACGCTGCGCCGCCATCATGGCCTCCTCGCCCATGAAGCCGACGATCATGAACGGCGCGACGCCCAAAAACATCATGATGAAGGGCAGCCACTGCGTCGCCTTGGTCTGGCCGAACTTGAAGAACACCGGCATGGACACCGATGCGATGACGAACCCCATGGCGCTGCAGAATGCCAGCGTGAACAGCCCCGCCTGCAGCGCGTCCGCATCGAGCCGCACCATGCGCGCGACCACCTCGGGCAGCACGGACGCATCGCCCAGTATCGACAGGACAAGCGCCGCCGCGCCGACGAGCAGCGACACCGACAGCGCCCCGGCAAGCACGAACAGATACCGCCCGAGGACGACCTCCTTACGCGACACGGGCATGGTCAGGCGGAACGCCGCCCAATCGTTGCGCTCATCGTAGTTGCTCGCGCTGTTGGACAGGCTGAACATCCCCATCATGAAGATGATTCCCGGCAGCGCCGACGTGCCGCTCATTCCCGCCGCGAAGCACACCGCCATGAACAAGATGCTGAAGGACAGCTGCTTGAGGTACTGGCCGAACACCACCAGCTCCATCTTAACCATGCGCATCATCAGCGATCGCCTCCTTTCGCAGCCGCCCCGCGCGGATGCAGTACCGAGCCCTTGAGCATGAGCGCCATGTAATCGTCGATGGACACACGGTCGCACGGAATCTGCGGGAACGTGCGGGCGAACTCGAAGCGGTCGGGCACCAGCACGTCCACACCGTAGTCGCGGTGCAGCACGCGCAGCTCCGCCGGCGCGGACGGGCTCGTCAGCACATGCTCGACCTCCGCCGCGCGACAGCGCGCCACGCCCATGAGGTCGCAGATCTCATCCTTGGCGCAGGAGAACACGATACGGCCCTCGTCGATGCACACCACCTCGTCGGCGATCTTGTCCAGGTCGCTCGTGATATGGCTGCTCATGAGGATCGCATGGCACGGATCGCCCGACGCGTCCTCGACGGCGACGAACTCGCGCAGCATGTCGAGCACCTCGTCGCGCGCCATCGGATCGAGCCCCGCCGTGGCCTCGTCCAGGATGAGCACCTGGGGGTCGTGCGCCAATGCGCACGCCAAGCCCAGCTTCATCCCCATGCCGCGGGAAAGCTCCTTGATTGCCTTGTCGCCATCCAGCTTGAACTGGATGAGGAGGCGCTCGAACGCCGATGCGTCCCAGGTTGCATACGCGCGGGACATCAGCTTACCGACCTCGCGCACTTTCATATGCGGAGGCATCGAAACGGTGTCGAACACCACGTCGATGCGCTCCTTTACCGCGGCCGATGAAGCGGACAGCTCGCGCGGCGAGACGCCGAGCACGCGGGCCTCCCCGGCGTCGAGCGCGATCAGCCCCAGCAGCGCCTTGATGGTGGTGGACTTTCCGGCGCCGTTCTGGCCGATGAAGCCCACGATCTGACCCGGCTCCACCGCAAACGATACGTTTTGAAGCGCGAACCCGTCGTAGCGCTTGATGAGCCCGCGCGCCTCGAGGAGCGCTGAACCCGGAGTCGATACCGGTTCCACCCCGATGAACCCGCCGTCAGCAAACGATGTCGTCATAGTTAGTCGTCACTCTCCAAAAGGGTGCTCATCATCTCGATGAGCTCGCCATCGCCCAGCCCGAGCGCGCGACCCGCCTCGATCGCCTGGCCAAGACGCGCCTCGATCTCGCGGAGGCGCTCCTCGCGAAGCAGGTCGGCGTTACCGCCCGCCACGAAGCTGCCCTTGCCCTGCACGGTCTCGATGAAACCCTGAGCCTCCAGGTCCGCGTAGGCGCGCTTGGTGGTGATCGCGCTCACTCGCAAGCTATTGGCGAGCGCGCGAATCGAGGGGAGCTGCTCGCCCGCCGCGAGCTCGCCGGCCATGATCTGATCTTTGATCTGGCTGGTTATCTGCTCGTAGATGGGTTTCGAGCTTGAGTTCGAGATGATGATTTCCACGAAATAGGTTCCTTCCCTGCCATGCCGGCGAGGCGTCCCCCGGCGGCTCGCGCGGGGTCCCGACGTCTCGAGAACCCCACCTGTGAGTATACGTGTATATACTCACTAACTACAGTATATACACACCTATACACAGCGCAAGACTTTTTCTTCCCCAATGCGATCTCTCAAATTGGGGACAGGCACTTTTTTGAGATTGTTGCAGCTCGGAACCGTGTTTTGGTGCACTTGGAGGCAGCGGGTGGCGCGGGGGGTGCGAGACACCGAATTGAGGGGAACCGCGCCCCGCGCGCACCTCAAAAAGGGGACAGGCACCGAATTGAGAGGCAGATGAAACGGAAGACGCTGACAGAACGCCATGCAGACCGGTCCCGTGGCGACATCCGCCACGAGCCGCCCGCACCACAATTTGGCGCAGCCCCCTTGCACAATTTGGTGCCTGTCCCCTTTTCGAGGCAGTGGGCGTCCGGCGGGTATTTTTTGGGCGAAGCGTGCCCCAAATGCCGAGATGGGGCGCATTGCAGACGCGTAGCGGAGCGAGCGCGGCTAAAAGGCACCCCACGGTCCGAACTGGAGAAGCTTACTGGCGCGGCGGCGAGCCGAGCGTCGCGCGCACGCCGCGCCAAGAAGCTGCGCCAGCGGCAACCCGCCTCACCTCGATTTAGGGACTGTCCATAAATCGAGATGGGACAGGACCTCAGTAGCCGAGCGCCTGCAGGCCGAACATCACCGCGGTGAGCACGGTGATCAGCACGATCGTGCCCCAGGTGAGGACGTTCCACGCGCGGCCGTTGCGGTGCTTTCCCATGATGTGCTTGTCCTGGGCGATGAACACGAGGAACACGAGGAGCACGGGCAGGAGCACGCCGTTGATGACCTGAGCACTCATCATGATCTGGAACAGGTCGACACCGGGCATGATGACCAGCAGCGCGGAGGCGGCGATGACCGCGGTGATGATGCCGCGGTACACGGGCGCCTCTTCCCAGCTGCGGTCGGCGCCGCGCTCCCAGCCGAACGCCTCGCAGATCGCGCTGGACGTCACGCCGGGGAGCACGCATGCCGCCAGGAAGCTCGCCGCCACCAGGCCGGAGGCGAACAGGATCGTGGAGAACTCGCCGGCGATAGGCTCGAGCGCGAGCGCCGCGTCGGCCGCGTCGGCGACCTCGATGCCCGCCGGATGCAGGACGGCGCCGGTGGTCACGATGATGAACCAAGCGATGGCGCAGGCGATGATGGAACCGGTAGCGGTATCGATGCGCTGCAGCACGATGCCGTCCTCGTCGATGTTCTTGTCGACCACGTTGTTCTGCGCGAGGAAGATCATCCATGGCGCGATGGTGGTACCGATGGTCGCGACGAGCAGCGAGACGTACTGCGGCTCGTTCACCAGACGCGGCGTCACGGTCGCGACAGCCACCTGCCCCCAATCCGGGCCGGCCAGGAACGCGGCCACGATATAGGTCACGAACACGCAGCTCACGAGCAGCAGGATCTTCTCGATACGGCGGAAGCTGCCCGACATGGTGAGCATCCACACGAGCAGCGCCACCAGCGGGACGGACACGGTCTTGGGAACGCCGAACAGCGCCAGGCCGCTCGCGATGCCCGCGAACTCCGAGATGGTCACGGCGGTGTTCGCGATAAGCAGCGCGCCCATCGCCAGCGCGCTCTTGCGCACGCCGAACTTCTCGCGGATGAGCGATGCGAAGCCCTTGCCCGTCACGCAGCCGCAGCGCGCCGCGGTCTCCTGCACCACGATGAGCAGCAACGCCATCACGGGCAGCATCCACAGCGTTCCGTAACCGTAGCTCGCGCCGGCACTCGAGTAGGTGGCGATGCCGCCGGCGTCGTTGCCGGACAGCGCCGCTAGCAGGCCGGGACCCATGGCGCCCAGGACGGCGGCGGCGGTCAGCCTCTGCTTGTCTTGCGTCTCCACGTGCATCCCCGCCCTACAGCAACGGCACGGCGCCGAGCACCGTGTACACCAACGCGGACAGGAGCACCGCGGCGAACGTGAGCGACGTGCCCGAGGTGCCCCGGTCGCGTTCCTCGCCCCGGACGAGCACGGCGAAGTAGGCGACCGCGCTCGCGTAGGTCGCCGCGATCACGACGGCGGCCGCACGGAAGCAGTCCAGGTACGTCGCGATCGCCAGAGGGTCGCCCCCGGCGAAGACGGTCGTCGCCATGAGCTCGCCGCACAGGTAGACCACGGCCGCGAGCACCACGCCGATGAACGTGGACTTGAGGAAGAAGCCCAGGTATGGCTTGGGCTCGTCATCACGCTCGTCGTACTCGAGGAAGGTGTTCTTCACGAACGCCGTCATGCGCATCGCGGCGAGCAGCACCACCGGCATGATCGAGATGGGCATGAGCGCGTAGAGGCCCTCGCCGGTGATGATGCGAGACGCATCCGCGCCGGCATCGATGGCATCCGGCGACGTGACCGCGATCGCGGCGATGGCGCACGCGGCGATGGCCCAGACGGCTATCCAGTACTGGCGCTGCGCGAACCACACGAGGGAGTGCGCGGACTCGCCACCGGTGGACTCGCCCGTGGAGAGGCCGGCGATCTGCAGGTCCTCCTGGTGCTCCTCGGCGATGACGTCCATGGCGTCGTCGAAGGTGACGATGCCCAGGATATGGCGGTTCTCGTCGCAGACGGGGATGGCGACCAGGTCGTACTTGGTCATCTCCTCGGTGACCTGTTCCTGGTCCAGGTCGGGCTCGACCCACACCACGTCGCGGTAGGCGAGATCGGACAGGCGGTCGTCGCGCTCGGCGACGATGAGGGTGCGCAGGGACAGGACGCCGGTGAGGACGCCCGAGGGATCGGTCGTATAGACGTAGTAGACGCTCTCGAAGTCCTCATCGAGCTTCCTTATGGCGTCGATGGCATCCTGGACGGTCGCGCTGGAAGGCAGGGCCACGAACTCGCTCGTCATGATGCGGCCCGCGGTATCCTCCTCATAGCCGAGCAGGTTGCGGATCGCTTTCTCCTCCTTGACGCCCATGAGGCGCAAGAGCTTTTCGGCCTTCTCGTTGCCGAGCTCCTCGATGAGCTCGACGGCGTCATCGGGGTCCATGAGCGCGAGCATCGAGGACGCGTCGCGGTCGGTCATGCCCTCAAGCATCTCGGCCACGAGCTCGTCGTCATCGAGCTCGGCGATGGCCTCGGCTGCCTGGGCGGTGTCGAGCTGCGCGAACACCTGGCTTCGCAAACGAGGGTCGAGCTGCTCGATGATGTCGGCGATATCGGCCGGGTGCAGCTCGTCGAGAGTCTTGTGCGACACGGAGAGCTTGATGTTCTGCGTGGAGCGCTCCAGCAGGTCCATGTAGGACCACGCGATGATGTCCTCGCCGAGCGGCTTGCCGATCGCCTTCGCCGCGCGCTCGACGCCGTGCTCGAGCGCGGGATGGATCGCGCGAAGCAGACCTCGGGCACCCACCTCGGCGCCGAGCAGGCGGAGCTGCAGCTGATTCTCGCCGGAGACGGAGAACTTGATGTCGTTCACGCGAACGACCTTCATGCCCTGTGTGTCGACGATCTGCTTGTTCAGGATATCGCGCGCCAGCAGCACCTCGTCGGGCTGAAGGTAGGAGAAGCGGATGTCGGTGTCGGGGCAGTTGAGGTAGACGCCGGAGTCGTCGACATGGTCGACGTACTTGCGCCAGCTGATCATGAAGGGCGTCTTGCCCGGCCCCTGGAACGCCAAGGACGTCACGTGCGGGAAGACCTCGCCCGTGGCGATGCCGAAATCGTTCACGATACCGAGCTTCTCGCCGTTCACATCCAGAACGGGCAGCCTGAGCATCTCGGAAAGATAGTTCATGGTGCTCCTTCGCCTTTCGATGGAGATTATGGACACGCTCGACCGCGCGCCCCGGCAAAGGAGGCTCGCAGGTCAGCAGCTACTGTGTGGTCGGGGTTTGGATTTCACCTGTTGCCCTTCTCGTGACCCTGCGTAAAAACAAAGAGCGTCTGCCGCCCTAAAGCCGCAGACGCTTCTTACTATACCATCCCCCTTGGGCCCGGCGGGCGCGGGCGCGTAATCCCTGCGCAAAGACACGGTCAGGGAAGGCGGCCTTGATGGGCGGACCCGGCGCGGCCCTCCCTGTGCCACGGCCCTATTGCGCTGGGCGACGTCGCAGGAGCGACCCTCATGGTGCCCGCACGGCCGCGGACCGAGACGGACGGCATGCGCGAACGGCCCGGCACGGCCCTCGCTACGCCGCGGGCAGGGCGGCGTCCTTGGGCATCTTCACCGCCCCCTCGACGACCTCGCGCGGGAACCTGCTGTCCGTGGCCATGAGCTCGGACACCGTGACCAGCTCGTAGCCCTGGGCGCGCAAGCCGTCGATGATCGCCGGCAGCGCCTCGATGTCCTGCTCCCGGTTGCCACCGCCGTCGTGCATGAGCGCGATGGCACCGTTGTAGGCATTCGAGAGCACGCCGTCCACGATGGCTTGGGCCCCGGGGCGCTTCCAGTCCAGCGTGTCGATGTTCCACAGCACGTTGCAGGAGATGAGGTCGCCGGCGCGCGCCCACTCCACATCCGTGAACGCGCCGTACGGGGCGCGGATCATCTGCGGGCGCGACCCGACGGCGCCCTCGATCGCGTCGAAGGCGCTCGAGATTTCGGAGCGAAGCGTGTCGCGATCGCAATCGGGCAGGTTCATGTGCTGGTTGGTATGGCTCGCGAGCTCGTTGCCGCTCTCGAGCACCGCCTTGGCGAGCGCCGGTCGACCGGAGACCTGGGACCCCAGGTTGAAGAAGGTCGCCTTGGCCCCCCTCTCCTTGAGGATGTCGAGGATCCTCTGCGTGTAGCCGCTGGGGCCGTCGTCGAACGTGAGGGCGATATACTTGCCGTCCCCCTCGGGGCGCACGTTGAGTGAGGAGACGACCATGTTCTGGGCAGGCTCGACGACCTCGCGATCGACCTTCTCCCCCGACACCTCGCCGGTCCATACCGTCTTCTTGCCCGTCCGACCCCACTGCGAAACGAACTGTATCGCACTGCCCGCCTGCTTCTCGATTTGCGGGGCCACCTCGACCGTTTCCTCCGTGTGAGCCTCCTCCGCGTCGACTCCGGGGCCAACCTCGATGCTCGACCCGTCGGCGAGGCGCTCGGAGCCCAGCTCGTCGGCAGATACGGACCGGCCGTCGAAAGTCACCGTCGCCCGCGTTCCGCCGTCCTCGCTGATGACGTTGCCGCCGATCGAAAGCAACCTGCCCGGGGTCGCCCCGAAGTAGCCGTTGTCCTCCAGGAACCGATCGAGCGGCGTGCCGATGCGGGCGCTCGCCCCCTCGCCGTTGACCGTGACCTGGACGCTCCTCCAGAAGAACGCGTACCCCGCGCCGAACCCGAAAAGCAGCAGGATGCCGAGGGCGATCAGCGCCGCGCGCGAGCCGGACGCCGAAGAGGCGCGCCTGGACCCCGGCTGCACGGCTGCGGCGGGACACGGCCCCTGGGCGCGGACGGGTCGCCTGGCCGGATGCACGCCCGCGGGCCCGGCCTGCGCTTTCCGCCCATGCGGATTCGCGACCGAACGCGCGCCGTGAGCGTCGGACGGACGCGGCGCCGCCTTCCGGGAGGCACCGTGCTGCTGCCGCCCGGTGGCCGACGGCCCCTGCGCCCCCGCAGCTCCCGTATGTTCCCGCGTGCCCGCGGTGCCCGCCGCACCTGCGGGCCGGGCGGCGCGCTTCCGCTCCTCCGACCGGGTGCTCGAGGGCACCGAGCTCCTATCGTTCCGTTCATCCATCATTCGCTGCACCAACCCGTCCTTCAGGCGCGGCGCCGCCGCGCATCGTATCCGAGCTGAATCTACCAACTTCGTCCGGACTCGAATCCGGCGGTCGGCACTATGACTGAACCGTCATGCGGCGTCGCGGCGTCGCCCCCTACTCCTTGGCGGCGTCCCCGTCGTCCGCAAGCTCCGGAAGCACGGCATCCTTGGGCATCTTGGCCTTGGAGATCCTGACCTCTTCCGCGAGGTCCGGATCGCTTGCGATGAGGTCGCCCACGGAGACCACCCGGTAGCCCTCGTCCTTCAGCCGGCGCAGCAGCTCCGGTAACGCAGAGAGCGCCTGCTCGCCCACCGCATCGCCGTCGGTCAGCAGGATGATGTCTCCGTTGCCCACCGATCCCATGACGTTTTCGACCACGGCATCGGCGCCTTGGAGCTGGTAGTCGCCCGAATCGATGTTCCACGTCACCACGGCGCCCACCAGATCCATGGCCTCGGCCCAGTTCGCCTCGGAGAACAGCCCGTACGGGGGGCGAAGCAGCGCGGTCCCGGACTCGGATGCCGCCTCGACCGCATCGAACCCCTTCTCGATCTGCTCGCGCAGCGCGGCGCCCGAAAGCTCGGTCATATCGACGTCGGAGTACCCGTTCGACCCGAGCTCGAACCCGGCTTCCGCGGCGGCCGCAAGCGCGCTCCCGTGCTCCGAGACGCGGTCGCCCTCGGCGAAGAAGGTTGCACCCGCGCCCGCCTCGCGCAAGATCTCCAGGATGCGCTCGGTATAGGCGCTCGGGGCCTCATCGAACGTGAGGGCGACGACCTTTCCGTCCTCGGGATTCACGTTGGACGCGCGGACGACGCAGTCTTGGACCTCGGTCACCACGCCGCGGTCGAACGTCTTTCCCGACACCGCCCCGGTCCACACCTCGGAGCGCCCGGGG
Source organism: Collinsella sp. (assembly GCA_048318985.1). Taxonomy (GTDB): domain Bacteria; phylum Actinomycetota; class Coriobacteriia; order Coriobacteriales; family Coriobacteriaceae; genus Collinsella. Next base: position 1,073 of record DBFEBE010000101.1, on the reverse strand, counting down.
ACCCCCCAGGTCTCGACGTACCTGATGGGGCCGGAGCCCTTCACGATCAGGGTCGGGGCGATCTCGGTCGCCTCGACATCGTGCTCCTCGTACGTATCGCGTCCCGGACCGACCTCCAGCTTCTCCCCGCCGAGCAGCTCGGTGGCGCCCAGGGCGTCCTCCGCGAGGCGCTTGCCGTTCAGCTTCACGTCATAGCGCTCGCCCCCGCGCTTCTCGAGCACGGAGTCGTCGACCGCCAGCAGGTCGCCCGCGCGGTAGTCGAAACCCTGCTCCTCGATAAGCTGCTCGACCGTGGCATGGATGCGCACGGAGGCCTCGGAGCCGTTCAGCTCGACGGTCACGCTGCGATTCACGTACCAGACGACGCTCGCGATGAACAGCAGCAGGGCGCAGCCCACCGCGATCATCGCGTAGGGCCGACGGGAATCCGGTCGACGGGGGGCGCGGTTCCCGCGCGCCGGCATCCTGCGGCCGAACCCTTGGGAATGACGCAAGTACTGCACACCGGGCCTATGGACGCGGCGGCGCTGGGCGGAGGGCAGGTGCGTCGCGTCGCGGCGGCGATGCGGCTTGTTGGGTTTTGGGGTAAAGGAGGTGGTGTAATTCAGCAATGGGTCTCCCTCGGTCCGGAACAATCACCCGGCTAGGGAGACTGTACCATCACTTCTTCTTACGTGCCGAGGCGGGCTTCGACGTACCGGCGGCCTTGCGGTATTCGTTCGCGAACGACTTGAACATGCCCTTGGTCTTGCCGAGCTGCTTGCCGAGCGCGCGCGAGCCCTTGTCGAGCGCCTTCGAGCCCTTGTCGTCAAGGACCGCAGCGCCCTTCTTGACCTTTTCGGTGGCGACGACGGTCACCTCGGCGGCCTTGGCGGCGGCGCCGCCCGTGAACTGCAGGCCCTTCGTCTCGTCCGAGACCACCATCGCGCCGTTGCGATAGCCGCGCAGATACGCCGCGGGCATCTCAAGGTTGCCGACGAGCGCGGAGCTGGCGCTGCTGGCCGTGAGCACGAAATGGTCGACGGCGCCGGTCTTGCCGTTGAACGAGGCGTCGGCGCACCAGCCGATCTTCT
>DBFEBE010000100.1:0-16332 GCA_048318985.1 Collinsella sp. | reverse complement strand
ACCTTGCCAAGGTTGGGGTCGCGGGTTCGAGCCCCGTTGTCCGCTCCATCGCATGCAAGGAGCCGGTTTCACATCGGCTCTTTTCATATAGATGGCGAAGTGGCCAAGTGGTAAGGCAGAGGCCTGCAAAGCCTTTACCCCCGGTTCGAATCCGGGCTTCGCCTCCAGGAATCACGTCAGGGCGCCCCACGGGGCGCCCTGTTTCGTTTCGCGCTCAGCCGTCTGGGCGGGTGCGCCGCCGCGCGCGCCATGAGGGTACGTCCCTTTTGGCACGCGAGGGGAAGTGTCCAAGAAAAGAAAAAGCTCTAACCACGGGGGAGTGGTTAGAGCGCATGTCCGGTGGTGCGCCATGGGGGATTCGAACCCTCGACCTTGAGATTAGAAGTCTCCTGCTCTATCCAACTGAGCTAATGGCGCATAGCTCTGCAGATTATAGCAAAAGGTCGCTGCGGTCCGCGCGCGTCATTCGACGTCTTTGTCCGCCCCGATGAGCTCCTCGTAGGTGCTGATGCGCTCGCGCGCATGGTCGATCTCGGGGAGCAGGAAGTTGTAGAGCACCTCGATCACGAGGATCGCTGAAATCTTGGAGAACGTGAAGTCACCGGTGGTGAGCAGCGCCTCGTGGTTCACGGTCTGGAGCACGTAATCGGCTGCGCGGCCGAGTGGGGAGGCAGGGTAGCCCGTGATGACGATGCAGGTCGCCCCGCGGCTCCGGGCGGCGGACATCGTGTCGAGCAGGCGGCGGGACTTCCCTGAGTTGGATATCGCGATGAACACATCGCCGGGGCGCAGCGTGAGCGCATAGGCCTTCGCCGCCTCCGACACCTCGAAGGTGGCGCTTCTCAGCCCGAGCTGGCCGAACTTGATGCTCGCGTCGAGCGCGACCGCATGGGTGTTGCCTACGGCGGCGAGCTGGATGCAGCCCGCCGAGCGTATCGTGTCGACGCACGACCGGAGCGCCGCGGGATCGATGGCGCGGATGGTCGATTCGATCTCGTTGATCTTTGCATTCTGGATGTTGCGGAGCGACTGCTCGATATTGTCGAGCGAAACCTCGCGCGTCACGCCGTCGTCATGCGCCAGCGCGACATCGCGGGCGAGGGAGAACTGGAAGCTCCGGTAGCTGCCGAAGCCGAGTCGCTTGCAGAACCGCGACACCGTGGCCTCTGACGTCGAGCTGCTGCGAGCGAGCTGCGCCAAGGTCATGCCAGCGACGTCGGCCTGGTTGGAGAGGATGAACTCGACGATCCTCTGCTCTGTTTCGAAAAAATCGCGCTTGCTGCTGATGAGTCCGAGCGCGCTGGGTTGCGATTCGCCCATGATGCTCCTTTGGAAGACATGGCCATGACGGGTCTCTTTCACCATACCTCAGATGTGTGCCTTGTTTACCTGCAAAAAGACTGATTGGTTCCATCTACCGCTTACCGGAAAGAAACTACCTTTCATATGGAAGTTAAGTTGTGAAAGAAACTAACACCAAGGACACATGCTAGATTTTCATCATGGAACGAATGCGGCGCATGGGGCGCCGCGATTCGATAGGGAAGGGGGATGCATGGCACAGCAGTTCGACATCATTGCTGCGACCGGATGCCCGACCGGGATAGCGCATACCTTCATGGCGAAAGAAGCGCTCGAGAAAGCCGCCGCGGAGCGCGGGCTCACCATCAAGGTGGAGACCCACGGTCAGGTCGGCGTCGAGAACGGGCTCACCGCAGGCGAGATCGCCGCGGCGCGCGCCGTGGTGGTCGCCGCCGACAAGGACGTTCGGGCCGAGCGCTTCGCTGGGAAGCCCATGGTCTCGGTCGGCGTGTCCAAGGCGCTCTCCGTGGAGACGGCCGGAGCGCTCATCGACCGGGCCCTGGCTGCCAAGGCGGATCCCAGCGCCGCTGCTGCCCAGGTTGCCGAGGATGCGCCCGAGGAGAAGGAGTCCTTCGGCCATCAGCTCTACAAGCACCTCATGAACGGCGTCTCCCACATGCTGGTGTTCGTCGTCGCCGGCGGCGTCCTCACCGCCGTCTCCTTCCTGTGGGGCATCACCTCCTATGACTCCACCGCCGCGGACTACAACACGTTCGCCGCGATGCTCAAGACCATCGGCGGCATCGCGATGAACCTTATGGTTCCCGTGCTGTCCGCCTATATCGCCGAGTCCATCGGCAAGCGCTCGGCGCTCGTCCCCGGCTTCGTCGCGGGCATGATCGCCATCCAGGGCCTGCCCGTCAGTGCGGAGACCGGCCTCATCGACGCCGGCGGCTCGGGCGTGGGCTTCGGCTTCCTCGGCGGCATCGTCGGAGGCTTTTTGTCCGGCTATGTGATCTTGGCTCTCGAGAAGGCCTTCTCCAAGCTTCCCGCCAACCTCAACGGCCTCAAGGCGATCTTCCTCTACCCGCTGTTCTCCACGCTCATCGTCGGCCTCGTGATGCTCGGCATCTCCGGTCCCATGGTCACGGTCAACAACGCCATGATGGACTTCCTGCGCAGCCTGCAGCACGCCGGCGCCATCCCGCTGGGCATCGCCATCGGCTGCATGTGCGCGGTCGACATGGGCGGCCCGGTCAACAAGGCCGCTTACGTCACCGGCACCATGCTGCTCGGCGCCGGCCTCGAGGCGGGCGTGGGTACTCCCGAGTACGCCGACGGCACCGCGTTCATGGCCGCCGTCTCCGCCGCCTGCATCGTTCCGCCCCTGGTCACGAGCTTCGCCGTCATCGTCGGCAAGAAGTATTTCTCCCAGGAGGACCATGACGCCGGCATCGTCAACATCATCCTCGGCTGCACGCACATCACCGAGGGCGCCATCCCGTTCATGACCAAGAACATCTGGCCCGTCATGCCGATCATGATGCTGTCCGCCGCGATCGCCTCCGTCCTTACCCTGCTGCTCGGCGTCCACGTCCCCGCCCCCCATGGCGGCTTCCTGGTCCTGCCCGTCGTCGACGGCGGCATCCAGTGGGTGCTCGCCATCCTCGCCGGCACCGTCGTGGGCGGCATCCTGTTCACCATCTTCAAGAAGCATGAGTGGACGCGTGCCCAGCAGCAGGCCTCGCCGGCGCCCGTCGCGCCCGCACCCCAGGCCGCCCCTGTTCCCGTGGGGGCCGAGGCCTCTCCGGCCGACGGCTCCGCTTCCGCCCGGGATTTCGTCTCCGCCGGCGACGTCTTTCTCGGTCAGGACCTCGCTGGCCGCGACGACGCGCTCTCCTTCGTGTCCAACGAGGCCGTACGGCTCGGGATCGCCGACGACGCCGACGAGCTCATGGCCGCCTTCCTCAAGCGCGAGGACGAGGGGTCGACCGGCATGATGGACGGCTTCGCCATCCCGCATGCCAAGGCCGCCACGGTGAAGCGCGCCGCGGTCCTCGTCGTGAAGGACGATTCCGGCATCGATGGCTGGGAGTCCATGGACGGCGCGCCGGTCAACGTGGCCATCGCCCTGCTGATTCCCGAGTCCCAGGCCGGGACCACTCACCTCAAGCTCCTGTCCAAGGTCGCCGAGGCGCTCATGGACGACGAGTTCCGCGCCACGGTCAAGGCCGCCGACGATGCGGTCGCGGTCGCGGAGGCCATCAACGCGCGTCTCGCGTAGGCCCTCCCTCCGGACCCGGCCTTCCCGAGCCGCCACCCCCAACGGGCCGGTGCGCCCTGCTCGCGCCGGCCCTTTCGCCCCGTGCGCCCCGATGCTCGCCGGGGGCGGGGGCGGGGCGTGAATTCGGCTCGCTCTGGGTGTTCTCGAGCTGTATTCCCTGGGGGATGCGGTACACTAGCGGTTGTTATCGTGCGCCGCGCCCATCGAGTGCGCAGCGCTGGTCGAAAAAGGAGACATCCATGGTTTCTGAGAAGGTCACCCTCGTCAACCCGCAGGGCCTGCACATGCGTCCGGCGGGTCTGTTCGCGTCCTCCATGGGCAAGTACGCCTGCGACGTGACCATCGTCACCGCCGACAAGGAGGTCAACGGCAAGAGCCCGATGGCCCTCATGGCTGCCGGCATCCCGTGCGGCACGGAGGTCGAGGTCAAGTGCGACGGCGCCGACGAGGCCGAGGCGCTCGCCTGCGCGGTCGAGCTCATCAAGAGCGGTCTCGGCGAGTAGCTGACCGACAAGGGGGATACGTTCACGCGTGAGCGTTAGCAGGCGTCCGCGCTCAAGGGCACGGCGCCTGCGTTCATGTCAGTCACCCGCACGGAGGGTGCACGGAGAGAGGAATGGAAATGTATCAGGGAGTCAACGCCTCGGAGGGCATCGGTATCGGCACCGTCATGGTCGCCGTCGATCCCGACCTGTCCTTCGAGCCGCATGCCGTCGAGGACGTGGAGGCCGAGAAGGCGCGCTATCAGGCGGCGCTCGACGTCTTCTGCGCCAAGACCGAGGCCCAAGCGGAGCACATGAAGACCGCCGTGGGCGAGGCCGAGGCGGAGATCATGGCCGGTCACGTCGTGCTCGCCCAGGATCCGGGCATGACCGACGCCATCATGGGGGCCATCGCCGGCGGCACCTGCGCCGAGCAGGCCCTTCAGGACACCTCGACCATGTTCGAGAACATGTTCCTGTCCATGGACGACGAGATGTTCCGCCTGCGCGCGGCAGACATCGCCGACATCCGCACCGGCATCCTCGCCGAGCTCCTGGGCGTCCAGGTCGTCGACCTGTCCGTCCTTCCCGAGAACACCATCGTCGTCGTGCACGACCTCACCCCGTCCATGACGGCGACCATCGACAAGGCCAACGTCGCGGGTATCGTCACCGAGACCGGCGGCCGCACCTCCCACTCCGCCATCATCGCCCGCGCACTGGAGATCCCCGCGGTCCTGTCCGTGGCCAACAGCTGCTCCGTGCTGCGCAACGGCATGACCGCCGTGGTCGACGGCTCCAAGGGCGTCGTCCTCGCCGAGCCCGACGAGGCGACCCTCGCCGAGTACGCCGCCGCCGCCGAGGCGTTCGCCGCCGAGAAGGCCGCCCTCGAGGCGTTCCGCGGCAAGGAGTCCGTCACCGCCGACGGCATCAAGAAGATCGTCGCCTGCAACATCGGCAGCCCGAACGACGTGACCAACGCCCTCGAGCACGACGCCGAGGCGATCGGCCTGTTCCGCTCCGAGTTCCTGTTCATGGACGCCACCGAGCTTCCCTCCGAGGAGGAGCAGTTCCAGGCCTACCGCAAGGTCGCCACGGCCCTCAAGGGCGCCCCGGTCATCATCCGCACCCTCGACGTGGGCGGCGACAAGGAGATTCCCTACCTCCACATGGAGAAGGAGGAGAATCCGTTCATGGGCTTCCGCGCGGTGCGCTATTGCCTTGAGAACGCCGACCAGTACAAGGTCCAGCTCCGCGCCCTCCTGCGCGCCGGCGCCTTCGGCGACGTCAAGATCATGGTTCCGCTCGTGACCTGCGTCGAGGAGGTCCGTGCCGTCAAGGCGCTCGTCGAGGAGTGCAAGGCCGAGCTCGAGGCCGAGGGCATGAAGTACGATGAGAACATCGAGGTCGGCGTCATGATGGAGACCCCCGCCGCCTCCCTCATCGCCGACAAGCTCGCCGAGGAGGCCGACTTCTTCTCCATCGGCACCAACGACCTCATCGGCTACACCATGTGCGCCGACCGCGGCAACGACCACATCTCCAACCTGTACCAGGTCTACTATCCGTCCGTGCTCCGCTCCATCAAGAACATCATCGAGAGCGGCGTCAAGGCCGGCATCATGGTCGGCATGTGCGGCGAGGCGGCTGCCGACCCGCTGCTCGAGCCGCTGCTGATCTCCTTCGGCCTGGAGGAGTTCTCCATGTCCGCGCCGAGCATCCTGCGCGCCCGCAAGACCATCTCCCAGTGGACCAAGGCCGAGTGCGACGAGCTCGCCGAGAAGGCGCTCGCCTGCACCACCGCCGCCGAGGTCAAGGAGCTGCTCGAGGCGAACGCCCGCTAATGGCGGCCCCGACGACATAGCATCGACTCTCTCGGGCCGCTCGGCAGCGCGTTCACGCTGCTGAGCGGCCCTCGTACGAACAGGTGGTTCCTATGTTCTACACCCTCACCGCCAACCCTGCCGTCGACATGACGGTCGCCTGCGGCGGCCTCGTCCCCGACGAGAACATCCGCTCCGGCTCTGCGGACTACACCCCCAACGGCAAGGGCCTCGACGTCTCCTTCGCGCTCAAGAAGTTCGGCGTCGACTCCGTCGCCCTCGGCTTCTTCGCCGGCTTCACCGGCAAGTTCATCGTCGACGAGACCATGAACATGGGCTGCCTGTGCCGCCCGGTCTGGACCGACGGCATCACCCGCATCAACACCTACCTGAACGACGGCGAGCACGAGTACGGCATCCTCAACCCCGGCGCGCCCCTCACGCCCCAGTACGAGCAGGAGCTGTATCGCATCCTCGACACCTCCGGCGACCTCGACTGCCTGGTCGTGTCCGGTTCCGTGCCCCCTCGCGCCTCCAAGGACTTCCTCGCCAACGTCATGGACCATGCCCAGGGCCGCGGCGCCGACGTGGTCCTGGACCTCTCCAGCTCCGACCTTAAGACGCTCGCCCATAAGAAACCGCTGCTCATCAAGCCGAACCACCACGAGATGCGCGCCATCTTCGGCGTGAAGATCGATACGGACGACGACGCTCGCCGTGCGCTCGCGATGGCGCACGAGGTCGGCGTCCAGAACGTCCTGCTCACCATGGGCAGCCGCGGCTCGGCCTACTTCTCCAACGGCGAGGACATCTGGTACGCGAAGCGCCAGTTCAACATCAAGCTCGTCAGCTCCGTCTGCGCCGGCGACTGCACGCTCGCCGCGTTCCTGCTCAAGTGGTACAAGGACCGCGACAACGTCGAGGAGGCCATGAAGCTCGCGCTCGCGACCGGCGCCAACGTCGCGGAGAGCGTCGGCCTGGGCGACTTCGCGCGCGTCGACGAGTACAGCAAGCGCATCACCGTCCGCAAGCTCGACCGCCTGTAAGCAATCCTGCGAGAACCCCGCGCACGCTCGGCTGTGCGCGGGGCTTCTCCAACGACCCTCTCTGGAGCCCCTATGATCTACACCCTAACCGCCAATCCCGCGATCGACTACAACATCTCCTGCGACGGGCTTTCCGCCAACACCGTCACGCGCACGCGCGATGCGGTGTACAGCCCCAACGGGAAGGGCCTGAACGTCTCGTTCGCCCTGAAGCATTTCGGCGTCGACACCGCGATCCTGGGCTTCTTCGCGGGGTTCTCCGGCCGCTTCATCGTCGATGGCGCCCGGGCGAAGGGGGTCGAGGTCCATCCGGTCTGGACCGACGGCATCACGCGCGTCAACGTCTTTCTGAATGCCGGCCCGGACACCGAGTACAACATGGTCAACGCGGGCGCCGCCGTGTGCCCCGAGGACGAGCGGGCCATGTACGATCTCATCGATTCGCTCGAGGATCTTGATTGCCTGGTCATCTCGGGCTCCCTGCCCCCGCATACCTCCGAGGACTTCCTCGCCCGGGTCATCGACCGCGTTCGCGCCCGCGGCGCCGAATTCGTCCTCGACATCTCAAGCCCGCAGCTCGTCGAGCTGATCGGCCGCTCACCGCTTCTCATCAAGCCCAACGACGACGAGCTGCGCGATATCTTCGGCATCGAGGTCGACCTCGCGGACGACGCGTCCGTCCTGTCCGCCATGGAGGGGCTGCACGGCCGCGGCGCCCAGAACGTCCTGCTGACGCTGGGCGGCAAGGGCGCGTATTTCAGCAACGGCGAGCGCGTCTGGTACGCGCGCTGCACGGCGCCCGTCAAGGTCCTCTCGACGGTGTGCGCCGGCGATTCCACGCTCGCAGCGTTCCTGTCGGCATGGCAGGACGACCGCGCCAACGTCGATGCCGCCCTGCGCCTCGCCATGGCGACGGGCGCCAACGTCGTCGAGTGCGCCGGCCAGGGAGATTTCTCGCGCGTCGAGGACTACCGCCGTCAGGTCGAGGTTCGCGAGCTCTAGGCCCTCGGCGTCCGCCGGAACGCTTTCGGCCTCCCGTTCCCGGCCGTGGGGACGGGAGGCTTTTTTGCGCACCGCGAGGGCCGTCTTCTTGTTAAGGCGCAGTCGATGAGGGCGCCCCGTTCGGGCCCGCGGACCCCGTTGACGGTATACTGGTGCGCAATCACACGCTACATGGGGAGTTCAAGATGGATGGGGATCGAACGCACCGCTACGGAAGGTGCGCGCTGAACGGCATCGAGCCGACGCCCGAGGCGCTTGAGGTGCTGGCGGCGCTCGAGGACGCGGGACTGGAGGCATGGATCGTCGGCGGCTGGGTGAGGGACGCGCTGCTCGGGGATTCCGGGCACGATATCGACATCTGCTGCTCTGGAACTTGGCAGCAGAGCGCGCGCGCCCTCGCTGCGGAGGACATCGCGGTCATCGAGTCCGGTATCAAGTTCGGGGGCATCACCGCCGTGCTGCGCGGAGAGCGCTTCGAGGTGACGTCGTATCGCTACGACGGGTTCTACACGGACGGCCGCCATCCGGACCGGGTGAAGCTCGCCTCGCGGGTCGAGGAGGACCTCGCCCGCCGCGACTTCACCGTGAACGCGATGGCATGGCACCCCGTCCGCGGCCTGCTCGACATCTACGGGGGCGCCGCCGACCTCGCCCGCGGGGTCATGCGCGCCGTGGGCGATGCCCGCACGCGGTTCGAGGAAGACGCCCTGCGCATGCTCCGGGCGGTGCGTTTCGCGTGCCGGCTCGATTTCGCCATCGAGGACGGCACCGCCCGGGCCCTCGCCGCGTGCGCCCCGCTGCTCGACGCCGTTGCCCGCGAGCGTGTGGGGATCGAGCTCAACGGAATCCTGGTCACGCGGCGCGGCGGGGATGCGCTCAGCCGCTATCCCGAGGTCATGTGCGCCGCCGTCCCGGAGCTCGCGCGCATGCGCGGTTTCGAGCAGCATAGCGTCTACCATGCGTACGACGTCTACGAGCACACGGCGCGCGTGCTTACGGTCGCCGGCGAGCTGTCGCGCTTCCGCATCGACGGGGGAGACCCGCTTGCCCCTCCGTCCCCCTCGCTCATGTGGGCGGCGCTCCTGCACGACGTGGGCAAGCCGTCCTGCTTCACCCGGGACGAGCAGGGTCGCGGCCACTTCTACGGGCATCCGGAGGCGGGGGAGCGCATCGCCCGGGAGGTCGTGGGCCGCCTTTCGGTCGCGGGCGACGTGGCCCGCGACGCCTGCCTGCTCATCCGCTACCACGACACGCCCTTGCGCCCGGAGCGACAGGACTTGCTGCGCATGATGAACAGGATGGCGGGAGAGGGCTGCGACACCGCCCGCCTCATGGGCGAGCTGTTCGACCTCAAGCGGGCCGACACCCTCGGCAAGGCGCCCGCATGCTTCTATTACGTCGAGGAGATCGAGCGTATGCGCGAGATGGTGCGGGAGCTCATCGCTAACGGCGAGCCGTACAGCACGGGCACGCTGGCGCTCACCGGTCGAGACCTGATCGCCGCGGGCGTGGAGCCCGGACCCCGGATCGGGCGCATGCTCGCCGCTGCGCTCGACGCCGCCATGTCCGGCGTCGTCTCGAACGACACCGACGCGCTCCTGGCGTGGCTCGACCTGTGAAGCTCTTCTGGTCCGTGCGCCCTCGGCGCACATTTTCGGCCGGGCGGAGCGGGCGCGAGGCGTAAGGTTAGGCGTCCGTGTTTCGAATGCCGGAAAAGTGCGCGAGAGGAGCCGCCCATGCATGCGAGCCGTACTGATAACGAGGTGTCCCCGAGCCGGGGCATCGATCCCTGCCTGACGCGCCGCGCGCTCGTCGGCGCCGGCGCGCTGCTCTCGCTCGCCGGGTGCTCCGGCGGGCATACGGCGGACGCGGGGTCCGCATCCGCCGCGGCCGACCCGAAGCGCACCGTGACCGTCGCGATGAGCCCGGAAAGCGAGCCCGCTGCCGGTTTCGACCCGCTCGTGGCCTGGGGCTGCGGCGAGCACGTGCACGAGCCGCTCATCCAATCTACCCTCGTGGTCACCGATGACGCCATGAACGTCGAGGGCGACCTGGCAACTGAGTTTCTCTGCAGCGACGACGGCCTCGTGTGGACGTTCACGATCCGCGACGACGCCGTGTTCTCCGACGGGGAGCCCCTCACGGCGGAGGACGTGGCCTTCACGGTTGACCGCGTCGCCCATGGCGACACGTCCCAGGCGGACCTCTCCATGGTGGAGTCCGTCGTCGCGCTCGACGGGCGCACGGTCGAGCTTCGCCTCTCGCGTCCGCACAACGCGCTGCTCTACACCCTCGCCGTCCTGGGCATCGTGCCCGAGCACGCCTACGGCGAAGGGTACGGCGCGGCGCCCATCGGGTCGGGCCGCTACCTCCTGGAGCGTTGGGACCGCGGGCAGCAGGCAGTTCTCGTCGCGAATCCCGCCTACTACGGAGACGCCCCCGCGATGGAGCGGGTCGTCGTGGTGTTCATGGAGGAGGACGCGGCGCTCGCGGCCGTCCGCGCGGGCGAGGTCGATCTCGCCTACACGAGTCCCGTCCGGGCATCCGAGGCTATCGAGGGCTACGAGCTGGTGGCGTACGGCACCGTCGACTCGCGCGGCATCTCGCTGCCGACGGGGCCGGCGGGCGGCACGAAGGTCGTCGACGGCGACATGGCGTACGAGGCGGGCAACGCCGTGACGAGCGATGTCGCGGTCAGGCGCGCCATGGTCACCGGCGTCGACCGCGCGGAGCTGATCGACGAAGTGCTGAACGGATACGGGACGGTCGCCTACAGCGTCGGGGACGGCATGCCCTGGTCGAGCGACGACATGCGCGTCGAGTGCGACCGCGACGCCGCCCGCCGCATGCTGGACGAGGCGGGCTGGGTGCCCGCCTCCGACGGCGTGCGCGCCCGGGACGGCCTTCGCGCCTCAATCGACCTGTGGTACACCGCCGGCGACTCCGCCCGGCAGGCCATCGCGCACGCGTTCGCCGACCAGATGTCCGGGCTGGGCATCGAGGTGAACCCGCGCGGGGCGAGCTGGGATGAGATCTACCTGCATCAGTACGCCAGCCCCGTCCTTTGGGGCTGGGGCTCGAACGCGCCCATCGAGGTCTACGAGCTCCATCATTCCAGGGGTTGGGGCAACTACGCATGCTACGAGAGCGACGCGGTCGATGCGTGGCTCGACGCGGCGCTCGCCCAGCCGGAGCTGGCGGATTCCTACGACCTGTGGAAGCGCGCCATGTGGGACGGAACCTGCGGCGTGGCCCCGCAGGGGGCGGCGACCTGGTGCTGGCTTGCCAACGTCGACCATCTGTACTGGAAGCGCGACGGGCTCGATGTCGCCCGGCAGAAGCCGCACCCGCATGGGCACGGCTGGTCGGTCGTGAGCAACGTGGACCGTTGGAGCTGGTCGTAAGGGTCCTCGCCCGCGGCGCGGGGGCACGGAGTTGGGTTTCGGCAACGAGGTCGAGATGGAAAGGGGAGAGGCGATGGCGCGAAATGCCCTGCACGGCACCGTGCGGCTGGCCCTGCTCCTGCTCGCGGTCAGCTTCGTTACCTTCGCCCTGGTCGCCGCCTCGCCGATCGATCCCGTCCAGGCGAATGTGGGCCAGGTCGCCTATCTCACGATGGGTCCCGACCGCCGCGCCGCGCTTCACGAGCTGTGGGGGACCGATGTGCCGCTTCTTGCGCGGTACGGGTCCTGGCTCGCCGCCGCGCTTCGCGGCGACCTGGGCACAAGCCTTCGCTTCAACGCCCCCGTCGTCCAGGTCTTGGGGGAGCGCCTCGCCGCGTCCGCGCTCCTGCTGCTCGCATCCTGGGCGCTCTCGGGCGCGCTCGGGTTCATCATGGGGGTTGTCGCCGCCGTGCGCCGGTCCTCGTTCGCGGATCGCGCCGTCTGCGCCGTCTGCTACGTTCTCTCGGCGACGCCCGCCTTCTGGCTCGCCCTCGTCGCCCTCATGGTCTTCTCGGTGGGGCTCGGGTGGTTCCCGATCGGCTTCGCCGCCCCTGTCGGCGTCGGTCCGGAAGACGTTTCGTGGGCGCTCCGCTTGCATCATCTCGCGCTGCCCGCCCTCGTCCTCTCGCTCACGGGGATCGCCCCCATCGCGCTGCATACGCGCGACAAGGCCGTGGAGGCCATGGAGAGCCCGTATGCCCGTTTCGCCCGGGCGCGCGGGGAGAGCGACCGGCGCATCATGCTCCGCCACGGCCTGCGCAACGTCGCCGCGCCCGCCCTGATGCTCCAGTTCGCCTCGGTGGGCGAGGTCGTGGGGGGATCGGTCCTCGTCGAGCAGGTCTTCTCGTATCCCGGTCTCGGCCAGGCCGCGGTCGCCGCGGGGCTGGGCGGGGACGCCCCGCTGCTCGTCGGCATCGCGCTGCTCACCGCCGCGCTCGTGTTCGTCGGCAATGCGTGCGCCGACGTCCTGCACGGCGCGCTTGACCCGCGCGCGAAGGGGGGCGATCCCCGTGTCCCGCGTTGACTCGCTGCGCCCCGAGGGGTCCCTCCGCGTCCTGTCCGCGAAGGCGCGGGGCGCCCGGGCCCGTCGCGCGGGCATCCTCGTCTTCGCCGCGGCCCTCGTCGCGGTCATGGCGGCCGGCGCGCTGCTCCTCGATGCCGCGACCTCGACCGACTTCACGGCGGCGTACCTGCCTCCCTGCCTGGAGCATCCGTTCGGGACCGATTGGATGGGGCGCGACATGCTCGCCCGCACCGTCAGCGGGCTGGCGGCCTCGCTCTCCGTGTCGCTCGTCGCCGCCGTCGCGACTTCGGTCGTGGCCCTCGCGCTGGCGCTGGTCGCGGCGCTCGGCGGACGGCGGGCCGATGCCTTCGTGGCGTGGCTTACCGACCTGGTGCTCGGCATCCCTCACATCATCCTGCTCATCCTCATCTCCTATGCGCTCGGCCGCGGGGCGACGGGCGTTCTGGTGGGACTCGCGCTCACGCATTGGCCCGCGCTCGCCCGCGTGCTGCGCGCCGAGCTCGTCGAGCTTCGGTCGCAGCCGTACATGGCGTGCTCGCGCGCGCTCGGCGTCTCGCGTCTGGCCATTGCGGTGAGGCACGGCCTGCCGGCCATCCTGCCCCAGTATCTTGTCGGACTCGTCTTGCTGCTTCCTCACGCCGTGCTGCACGAGGCCTCGATCACGTTTCTCGGATTCGGCCTGTCGCCCGAGCAGCCCGCCATCGGCGTCATTCTTTCGGAGGCCATGGGCTACCTCTCTTCTGGCTCCTGGTGGCTCGCGGCGTTTCCCGGTCTCGCGCTGCTCGCCGCGGTGCTCGCATTCGAGCGCGCTGCGGCGTCGCTGCGGGCCCTCGTGCTGCCCGCGGAGGTGAGACGATGACGCGTTCCCCAGACGTCCTTTCGGGTGCTCCCGACGGCCTGGAGCCGCTGCTTCGTGTCGACGACCTGCGCGTCGCCTTCCGCGGAGGCGCGGGCGGCGGGACGGACGCGGACGGCTGCGTGCTGCGCGGGCTGTCGCTCGCGGTCTCGCGCGGCGAGCTCCTCGCCGTGGTGGGGGCGAGCGGGGCGGGGAAGAGCGTGCTCGCCGATACGCTGCTCGGTCTGTTCGCCCGGGACGAGGAGGTCCACGGCACGGTGCGTTTCGAAGGGCGCCCGCTCGATGCGGCCGCGCTCGCGGGTCTGCGGGGGAGCGGGATAACGCTCGTGCCCCAAAGCGTGTCGTGCCTCGATCCGCTCATGCGCGTCGGGGAGCAGGTGCGCGGCGTCGCCCGCGGCCGCACCCGCGCGGAGCGCGCTCGGGATAGGGCCCGTCGCGCCGCCCGGCAGCGCGAGCTGTTCTCGGCCTACGGCTTCGACCGCGCCGTCGAGGACCTCTACCCGCACGAGCTCTCGGGGGGCATGGCGCGCCGGGTCCTGCTGATGTGCGCCCTTCTTGAGGACCCGGAGCTGCTCGTCTGCGACGAGCCCACGCCTGGACTCGATTCGGATCTCGCCTTGCGTGCGGCGCTCGACCTGCGCGCCTTCGCGGATACGGGCAAGGGTGTGCTCATGATCACGCACGATATCGAGTTGGCCCTGCGCGTCGCAGACCGTATCGCGGTCTTCGAAGGGGGGCGCGTGGTCGAGGTGGCCCCCGTCGACGCCTTTCGCGACCCGTCCGCCCTGAAGCACCCGTTCAGCCGAGCGCTGTGGCGCGCGATGCCCGAAAACGGTATGGAACATCCCGGGAAGAAGGGGGAGCTCGCATGGCGCTGACGGCAAAGGACGTGCGCTTTGGCTACGGTCCGGCGGGTCCCGTCCTGGACGGCGTGTCGCTCGAGGTCCTGCCCGGGGAGCGCCTGGCCCTCGCCGGCCCGTCGGGGGCGGGGAAGACGACCCTCTGCCGCCTTCTCGCCGGATACCTCGAGCCTTGTTCGGGGACGGTCGAGGCAGATGGGATGCCGGTATCGGTGCGCCATGCCGCCGGGCCCCTGCCGGTCCAGCTGGTGTGGCAGCATCCGGAGCAGGCGTTCGACCCCCATGTGGCGCTCGCGAGCTCTCTGCGGGAGGCTGGGGACCTCGACGCCCCCGACGCTCGGCGTGTGCTCGATGCGCTGGGAATCCGCCCGGAATGGCTCGGACGGCGGCCGCAGGAGCTTTCCGGCGGGCAGCTGTCCCGTCTTGCCGTCGCGCGCGCACTGGTCGCCCGCCCGGCCTACCTCATCGCCGACGAGGTCTCCGCCATGCTCGACGCGGTGACGCAGGCGGAGCTTTGGGGCGCCCTGCTCGAGCTCCAGGATGAGCGTGCGTTCGGCATCGTGCTGGTGTCGCACAGTGCGCCGCTTGTCGAGCGCGTGGCGACCCGTGTGGTCGGGCTATAGGGGGCGTATCCTCGACCGTGCCGGATACGCCACCTCTCTGACCTCGGTAATCCATACTATGCACACAAAAACTAAAAAAGTTTGGATTGATGCTTGCGCTCTATGGGGTCCTCCCCTAATATATTTTCTCGCGCGAAGGAGCGCAGACAACAACCCGATGGGATGTCGTCTAATGGCAGGACAGCGGATTCTGGTTCCGTCAATGGGGGTTCGACTCCCTCCATCCCAGCCAGTTGCTGTTCTCCTAAGCTCAATGGCCCGTTCGTCTAGCGGTTCAGGACGCCGCCCTCTCAAGGCGGAGATCACCAGTTCGAATCTGGTACGGGCTACCAAACGTTAAATTGGCGAACTCTTTACCGAGTTCGCCAATTTGCTATTTCAGCCACCGGCTATCACAGCGATCTTCGGGTAGCCGGTTCTGCGCTGGCCGGGTGCTCCTCGTCTGCGTGCCGTCGGTGCCCGGGGCCGATGCGCCCGCATCCGAGCGATGCGGAGACAATCTTGCGTATCGCTTAAGCACGCGACCGCGCTGCCGTCTCCGGCGCGGGCGGTGGGTACAATGTGGCGGTTTGCTTCTGGCTGCAGAGGAGGACCATGCCCAGGCGTTTCAACACATGCGGCGAGCCGGCGGGGAAGGGCGGGGCGGTCGACCACGGTGCCGATCGGTCCACGGCGTACCGCGGCGCGGCGTTCATCGGCGCGGTCGCCATCCTGTATCTCGCCTTCCTCGCCGCAACCGGACAGGTCGCGCAGCTCGTCGACGCCTTGCGGGCCGTGCAGGCGCCCTGGCTTCTTGCAGCGTGCGCGTCCATGCTTCTGTACCTCGTGCTCGGCGTCGCGGCCTATGCCGTCGCCGTCTGGTGCGATCCGGCGAGTCCGGTCGGCGTGCGCGACCTGGTGTCGGTCGAGGCGAGCGGCATCTTCTTCGGCAACCTCACGCCCATGATGGTGGGCTCCACGCCCGCCCAGATCTACCGGCTCACCAAGGCGGGGCAGAGCGTCGGCGAGGCAGGGGCCGTTCAGTTCACGCGGTTCATGGTGTACCAGTTCGGCCTCGTGGCATGGAGCGCGCTGCTCATGGCCTTCCGGTTGCCGTTCTTCATCGAGCGCTGTGGGGACATCGCCCTTCTGTGTGCGGCGGCGTTCGGCATGCACGCCTGCATCCTCGGCGGCATCCTGGCGGTCGGTTTGCTCCCCGGCCCCATCGCGCGCGCAGCGCGCGCCGCCATCGACCTCGCAGCGCGCCTCGGGGCCCCGCTTCGCGTACCGAGGCGTGGAGGGCGTTCGTGGACCGCGAGGTCGAGTCCTTCTCGCATACGTTCCGCACGGCGGCGGGCCATGTGGGTTCCATGGCGGCCACGGTTGCCATCACGATCCTCCAGCTCGCGTTCTTCTACCTCGTGCCGCTGCTGCTCATGCTCGCGTTCGGGCGATCGGGCGTCGACGTCCTGACGGTCATGGCGGCGAGCTCGTTCGTCCAGCTCCTGTCCTCCGCGGTGCTGTTGCCCGGCGGGACGGGGGGCGCCGAGGGCGGGTTCGCGCTGTTTCTCGGCGGATTCTTCGGCCCCGCCGCCCCCGCCGCCTATC